>JBEGJG010000013.1:0-18426 GCA_041184705.1 Candidatus Eiseniibacteriota bacterium | reverse complement strand
GGGACCATGGAGGGTGCGTGCAGCAGGGAACGAGTCGGATCGGCATCGTGATCGCCGGCGGCCGCGGTGAGCGGCTCGGCATGGGTGTCCCCAAGGCACTCGTGACCGTGGCCGGTCGCACGCTGCTCGATCGCGCCTGCGATCTGCTGCGCGACTGCGGGGCCGAGCGACTGCGCGTGGTCGTGCCCGGCACGATGGCTCTGCCCGCGCTCGCCCCGGACACCGTGCGCGTGGACGACCCGCCCGGCGACGGGGGGCCGCTCGGTGGCCTGGTGGCCGGGCTGGGGGCCGAGGCGTTCGACGAGGCGCTGGTGGTGCCCGTGGACCAACCGCTCCTGCGCCCCGCCACGCTGCTCGCCCTCGCCGCCCAGCGCGGGAACGCGACCGCGGCCGTGACCGCCCGCGACGGCCGACTGCAGCCGCTCGTCGGGGCGTACGGTCCCGGGGCGGTCGCCGCGCTGCGCGCGAGTTGGGATCGTGGCGAGCGGGCGGTGCACCGCGCGGTGCGCTCGGCGGGAGCGAGGGTGCTGGAAGGGGACGACGCCCCCGGGCTCCCCGAGGAGTGGACCGACCTCGACACGCCCGCCGACCTCGTCGAGGTGGAGCGGCGACTCGCCCGAGGAGCGTGCGCGTGAGCGTGATGGAGCCCCGTGTGCTCGCGCGCGCGCACGCCCTGTTGGCGGCCCGTCATCCCGGGGCGCGGGCGTTCTGGTTCACCGATCTCGACCGCGTTCGAGCGCGTGCCGAACGCCTCGTGCAGGACTTGAAGTCGCTTCGACCCCGAATCGCTTTCGCGTTGAAGGCCAACGGCTTGCCTGCCGTGCTTCGCGTGGTGCGCGAGGCTGGCCTGCATGCCGATGCGGGTTCGCTCGGCGAACTCGTGGTGGCGCGCGCCTGCGGGTTCGGACCCGATCGGCTCACGCTGTCGGGTAACGGTCGCACCCCCGAGGAGGCGGCGTGGGTGGCCGAGCACGGCGTCGAGACGGTGAGCGCCGATCAGCCCGCCGAACTCGACCTGCTCGAGGCCGCCGCCGCGCGCACGGGACGACGGCTGCGCGTGGCGTTGCGGGTGAACCCGGGCATCGTGGCGGGAGGGCATCCGCACATCGAGACCGGGCACCGCGGCACCAAGTTCGGCATGACCCCCGTCGAGGCGCTGGCGGTGTGGGCGGCGGGCGCACGCTGGCCGCACCTCACGGTGGACGGGGTGCACGTGCACGTGGGTTCGCAGCTGGTGGACGGCGAGCCGCTGCTCGCCGCGGCGCACGTCGCGCTCGAACTCGCCGCGCGCTCGGCGGCGGCCGGGGCTCCGCTCGCGTGCGTCAATCTGGGCGGCGGCTTCGGTGTGGACTACACGGGCGGCCAGGCCACACCCGACCTGCGTGATCTCGCCGATCGAATCGCGGCCCTGCCGGGTGCGGCGGGGGTGGAGTGGTGCTTCGAGCCCGGACGATGGGTGGTGGCCGACGCCGGCTCGCTCGTGAGCGAGGTGCTGTGGGACAAGCGACGGGGGGAGGAGGGCGAGCGGTTCGTGGTGCTCGCCGCCGGCATGAACGACCTCGTCCGTCCGGCGCTCTACGGGGCGCGGCACCGGCTGCTCGTGATCGCCCCCCGGTCGGGCGCGCTCACGATCGCCGACGTGGTGGGCCCGGTGTGCGAGTCGGCCGATCGCTTCCTCGCGGCCGAGCCCCTGCCGCCGTTCGAACCGGGCGACCTCGTCGCCTTGCTCGAAGCCGGGGCGTATGGTTCCGTCATGTCGTCCAACTACAACGGCCGCAGTCGTCTCGCGGAGGTGGTTCAGGTGAACGGTGAGCTCGTGCTCGCGCGTTCGCCCGAGTCCCCGGGTGCGCACGCGCACCTCGACGAGACGAGCGAGCGGCTCGGTCCGGTGGGAGGTTGAAAGGGTGTCGGCGAACACGTTGATCGAACTGGAGTCCGGGGTGCCCGGTGGCTTCACCGGGGCCCGACTGTCGGGTGTGAACGTGCTCGGTCCCGACCGCGTGCTGGAGTGGGTGCTCACGTGGCCCGGGGAAGAGGCGGACGGCTCAGGCCGCTCGGCGATCCTGCGCGTGACCGGGGTGGAGTGGTTGGAGTTCGATCGCCGCGACCCCAAGGACCCCGCCGGTCCGCCCGCCATGACGCTGATGAGTTCCCCGCTCACGTCCGCCGAGGTCGCGGAACTGGGGTTCCCCGCCATCCCCGACGGCGCGTTCGCGCACCGCTTGCACGCGGGTGGGACCGACGGGGCGATGTGCTTCGCGGCCCGCGCGGCGACGCTCGAGTGGTTGACCGACTGACCCGCCGTTCGCGTTCTTGACACCCCGCGCCCGGGCCGCCGAAACTACCCCGTCCGGCCCTGCGCCCGCCCGGTGAGCATCCCTTCCCGGCAGCGCTGCGGCCCCGCTTGTGAAAGAAGTCGCAAGCCCGTCGGACGCCCCGGCGAGCCTGCGAACCGTCCCCGCCGCGCGCGGCTTCGCGCGTGGCCCACGAGAAGGAAGGTGCACGGTGCTGCAGGTCGTGTGCGTGAAGCAGGTGCCCGACACCGACACGCGGGTCAAGGTGGCCGCCGATGGCCGCACGCTCGATCCCAACGGTGTCACGCTCGTCCTCAATCCCTACGACGAGTTCGCGGTCGAGCAGGCGCTGCGCGTGAAGGAGTCCCTCGGCGCGGGTGAGGTGGTGGCGGTGTCGCTGGGTGCGGCGGGCGTGCAGACCACGCTGCGCAACGTGCTCGCGATGGGCGCCGATCGCGCGCTGCATCTGCGACTCGATGCGGCCGCGCCCGACGCGCTCACGATCGCGAAGGCGCTGGCCGACGCGATCCGCGGGCTCGACGCCGGCCTCGTGTGGTTGGGCAAGCAGGCGGTGGACGACGACGGCGCGCAGGTCGGACCCATGCTGGCCACGTTGCTCGGTCGCCCGTGCGTGTCGAACGTCTCGACCTTCGAGCTCGCGGGCACCACGGCGCGCGTCGAGCGCGAGATCGAGGGCGGTCGCGAGCAGCTCGAGGTGCCGCTGCCCGCGGTGTTCACCACCGACAAGGGCCTCAACGAGCCGCGCTACGCGTCGCTCAAGGGCATCATGGCGGCGAAGAAGAAGACGATCGAGGAGCGCGCCGTCGAGGCGGCCGCGCCCCATCTGGAGCGCCTCGCGCTCGAACTGCCGCCGCCGCGCGCGGCGGGCCGCATCGTGGGGGAGGGCGCGGGTGCGGTGCCCGAGCTCGTCCGCGTGCTGCGAGAGGAGGCCAAGGTCCTATGAGCATCCTCGTCTACGTGGAGATGCGGGACGGCGCCGTCCGTCCGGTGACGCGTGAGGTCCTGGGTGAGGCGAAGCGTCTCGCCGCGACGCTGGGTGGCCCCGTGACCGCGGTCGCGTGCGCGACCGGGGATGCCGGTCTGGCCGCGCTCGGCGAGGCCGGTGCCGACGCCGTGCTGCTCGCGCGTCACGACGCGTTCGCGCGTCACGACGCTGCCGGGCACGCCGTCGCGGTGGCCGAGGCGGCCCGTTCGACGGGTGCCAAGGTCGTGCTGTTCGGGGCGTCCTCGACGGGCAAGGACCTCGCGCCGCGCGTCGCCGCGCTGCTCGGGGTCGGGCTCGCCGCCGATTGCACCGCGCTCGACGCGAGCGGCGGTCGGTTGGTGGCGACGCGTCCGGTCATGGCCGGCAAGGCCTACGAGCGGCTCGCGTTCCCCATGTCTCCCGCGCTGGTGACGCTGCGCCCCAAGGTGTTCGCCCCGGCCGCTCCCGAGGCGGGTCGCACCGCCGCCGTGCAGCCGCTCGCGTTCACGTGGGACGCGGCCGCGCCGCGCGCCGTGGTCACCGGTACGACCGCGCAGACCGGCGGCAGGCCGGACCTGACCGAGGCCGAGATCGTGGTGAGCGGTGGGCGCGGCCTCAAGGGGCCGGAGCACTTCGCGCTCGTCGAGGCGCTGGCCGACGCCATGGGCGCCACGGTCGGGGCGTCGCGCGCGGTGGTGGACGCCGGTTGGCGCTCGCACGGTGAGCAGGTCGGGCAGACGGGCAAGACCGTGAGCCCGAAGCTGTACGTGGCGATCGGCATCTCGGGGGCGATCCAGCACCTCGCGGGCATGTCGTCGTCGCGTTGCATCGTCGCCATCAACAAGGATCCCGAGGCGCCCATCTTCAAGGTCGCCGACTACGGCGTGGTGGGGGACCTGTTCGAGGTGGTGCCGGCGCTCACCGATGCCGTGAAGCGGATGCATTGAGTCAAGTGCCGCAGCGGCTTGACGATGTCTTGGCCGCCGCGTAGCGTGGCGAAATCGTGGGCGCATGAGGCGTCCACACAGGGAGGATGACGCTCGACATGCTCGAGTACCTGCCGGTCCTGCTGTTCGTGGTGGTCGGTCTGGGCTTCGGCGCGGTCACCATCGCCGCCTCGTCCCTCATCGTGCCCCGACGGGTGACCCCCGAGAAGGCCTCGGCCTACGAGTGCGGCGTCGACCCGGTCGGCGACGCGCGCGGACGCTTCTCGATCAAGTTCTACATGGTCGCCGTGCTCTTCATCCTGTTCGACATCGAGGCGGTGTTCCTCTACCCGTGGGCGGTCTCGTTCCACGGGCTCGGGCTCTACGGCCTCATCGAGATGGTGATCTTCGTGGTCATCCTGCTCGCCGGCTACCTCTACCTGCTCAAGAAGCGCGCGCTCGAGTGGGAGTGACGCGCACACCCCGAGGCCCTCGCCGATGACCGACCCCCGCGACAACCCGTTCCGCACCCTCGCTCAGGCCGCGCCCGCCCCGCGGACGCCCGACCTCGTCATGCCGATGAGCGAGGAGGACCGCATCCGCGAGGAACTCGAGAGCAGCATCCTGTTCACCACCGTCGAGAGCGTGGTCAACTGGGCGCGTGCGAACGCCATCTGGCCGCTCGGCTTCGGCCTCGCGTGCTGCGCCATCGAGATGATGGCCATCGCCGGCCCGCGCTTCGACGTCTCGCGCTTCGGCGCCGAGGTGTTCCGCGGCAGCCCGCGCCAGGCCGACCTCATGATCGTGGCGGGTCGCGTGAGCATCAAGATGGCGCCGGTGCTGCGCCAGCTCTACGACCAGATGCCCGATCCCAAGTGGGTGATCGCGATGGGCGCGTGCAGCTCGTGCGGCGGCGTGTTCAACAACTACGCGATCCTGCAGGGCGTGGACAAGATCGTGCCCGTGGACGTCTACGTGCCCGGCTGCCCGCCGCGCCCCGAGGGTCTCATCCACGGCATCATGAAGTTGCAGGAGAAGATCCTGACCTCGCGCGTCGAGATCGGTCCGGTCCCGCGCAAGAGGAAGCGGAAGGGAGCCGCCTGATGGCCCTGACCCCCGAGCGCGTCGAGGCCCGACTGCGCGAGCGCTTCCCCGGTGTGGCGTTCGAGCGCCAGCAGGGTGAGGCGGTGCGCGACTTCACGCTCTACCTGCCGGCCGAGTCGCTGGTCGAGGTCTGCACCTTCCTGCGCGACGACGCCGAACTGCGGTTCGCGATGCTGCCGTGGATGGGCGGCGCCGACTACCTGCCGCGAGTGCCGCGCTTCGAGTGCGTGTACAACCTGCTCTCGCTCGAACAGCACCTGCGCTTCACGCTCAAGGTGCGCGTGAGCGAGGAGCAGCCGCGCGTGCCGAGCGTCGTGGGCGTGTGGCCCACCGCCAACTGGCACGAGCGCGAGACCTACGACTTCTACGGCATCACGTTCACCGGCCACCCCGACCTCACCCGCATCCTGCTGCCCGAGGACTGGGTGGGCTGGCCGCTGCGCAAGGACTCGCCCCTCGGTTACGAGGAGGTCGCGTTCACGCACAACACGCCCGGCCGTCGCGAGCCCTCGCCGGCCCTGAAGAGACTCGCTCCCAAGAAGGTCCGCTACCGTGCGCAGTGAGACGATGACGCTGAACATGGGGCCGCAGCACCCCTCGACGCACGGCGTGCTGCGCGTGGCCCTGGAGCTCGACGGCGAGAACGTCGTCGCCTGCAAGCCGATCATCGGCTACCTCCACACCGGCATGGAGAAGCAGGCGGAGTACAAGACGTACACGCAGAGCATCCCGCAGACCGACCGCATGGACTACCTGTCGCCGATGAGCAACAACCTCGCGTTGTGCCTGTCGGCGGAGAAGCTCCTCGGGGTCACGGTGCCCGAGCGCGTGCAGGCGATCCGCGTATTGCTCACCGAGCTCACGCGCATCAGCGCGCACTGCGTCTGGCTGGGCACGCACGCCATCGACATCGGCGCGCTGACCGTGTTCTGGTACTGCTTCCGCGAGCGCGAGAAGGTGCTGTCCATCTACGACATGGTGGCCGGCGCGCGCATGACCTCGAGCTACTTCCGGGTCGGCGGCCTCGCGATGGACCTGCCGGCGGGTTTCCTCGACCGCTGCGAGAAGTTCATCGACGAGATGCCCGCGCACATCGACGAGTACGAGTCGCTGCTCACGAAGAACCCCATCTGGATCGCCCGCACCCGTGACGTCGCGCCGCTGTCGGCCGCCGACGCCATCGCGTGGGGCGTGACGGGCCCGACGCTGCGCGGCTCGGGCGTGAAGTGGGACCTGCGCAAGGACCAGCCGTACTCGGGCTACGAGACCTACGACTTCGAGGTCCCGGTGGGCAGCCGAGGCGACGCCTACGACCGCTTCCAGGTGCGCGTCGCCGAGATGCGCCAGTCCACCCGCATCGCCAAGCAGGCGCTCCAGCGCGTGCGCGAGATGGGCGAGAAGGGCGAGTACCGCCTGCGCGACTTCAAGTACGTGCTGCCTCCGAAGGAGGAGGTCAAGACCTCCATGGAGGCGCTCATCCATCATTTCAAGATCGTGGCGCACGGATTCTTCCCGCCGGTGGGCGAGGCCTACGCGGCGGTCGAGGCGCCGAAGGGAGAGCTGGGCTTCTACTTCGTCAGCGACGGTTCGTCGCGGCCCTGGCGCATGAAGATCCGCTCGCCCTCCTTCATCAACCTGCAGGCCCTGCCGGTCATGGTCGAGGGCAAGCTGGTGGCCGACGTCATCGCGGCCATCGGCAGCATCGACATCGTGCTCGGGGAGATCGACCGATGAGCCATGGCACCGTGATGCCCGTGGACGGACCGGCCACGCTGGAGTGGTCGGCGAAGGCGCAGACCGAGGTCACCGACATCCTGTCGCGTTACCCGGTGAAGCGTTCCGCCGTGCTGCCGTTGTTGTGGCTCGCGCAGCGCGAGTGGGGCTGGCTGTCGACGGCGGCGATGCGTCGGGTGGCCGACACGATCGGGCTCCCGGAGTCCGAGGTGTACGGCGTCGCCACCTTCTACACCATGTTCAACCTGCAGCCCGTGGGACGTCACCACCTGCAGGTGTGCATGACGCTGTCGTGCTCGCTCATGGGCGCCGACCGTCTCTACAAGCACCTCGAGCGCAAGCTCGGGATCGGCCACGGCCAGACCACGTCGGACGGTCGCTTCACGCTGCGCAAGGTCGAGTGCCTCGCCGCCTGCGGCCGCGGTCCGTGCATGCAGGTCGGCTTCGACTATCACGAGAACCTCACCGAGGCGAACGTGGACGCTCTCCTGGAGAAGCTCAAGTGAGCCGCGGCCCGCTGCTGTTCAAGGACATCGACACGCCGGGCCTGACCGGCCTCGACGTGTATCGCAAGCTCGGCGGCTACGAGGCCGTCACGGCGACGCTCGGCAAGACCGGCGCCGATCAGGTGATCGAGGTCGTGAAGGCCTCGGGCCTGCGCGGACGCGGGGGCGCCGGCTTCCCGACCGGTCTCAAGTGGAGCTTCGTGCCCAAGCAGTCGCCCAAGGCGCGCTACATCGTCTGCAACGCGGACGAGTCCGAGCCGGGCACGTTCAAGGATCGCGAGCTGATGGAGAAGAACCCGCACCTGCTCATCGAGGGCATGATCCTCGCGGGCTACGCGATCGGTTCGCACGTCGGCTACATCTACCTGCGCGGCGAGTTCGAGTACATCCAGCGCATCGTGGATCGCGCCATCGCCGAGGCCCGCGCCGCGGGTCTGCTCGGCGACGACGTGGCGGGCTCGGGTTACGCGTTCCAGCTGCACACGCATCTGGGCGCGGGCGCCTACATCTGCGGCGAGGAGACGGCGCTGCTGTCCTCGCTCGAGGGCTACCGCGGCCAGCCGCGGCTGAAGCCGCCGTTCCCCGCGGTCGAGGGCCTGTACGCGTGCCCGACCGTGGTGAACAACTCCGAGACGCTCATGACCGTGCCGTACATCGTGCGGAACGGTGCGGCGTGGTACCGCCAGTGGGGCAACGAGAAGAGCGCCGGCACCAAGGTGTTCAGCGTCTCCGGCCCCGTGAAGCGCCCGGGCAACTACGAGGTGCCGCTCGGCTACTCCATGAAGCAGCTCATCGAGCAGGACTGCGGGGGCATGCGCGACGGCCTGAAGCTCAAGGCGGTCATCCCCGGCGGTTCGTCGGTGCCCATGCTGCCCGCGGCCGACCTCGACACGCCCCTCGACTACGAGAGCATGAACGCGAAGGGCACGTTCCTCGGTTCGGGCGGTGTCATCGTGATCGACGACCGCACCTGCATCGTGGACGCGCTCTGGAACATCACGCGCTTCTACCAGCACGAGTCGTGCGGCAAGTGCACGCCGTGCCGTGAGGGCACGTACTGGATGAGCGAGGTGCTCGAGCGCCTCGAGAACGGCGAGGGGCGCGACGCCGACATCGACCTGCTCGCCGACGTCGCGGACAACATCCTCGGCAAGAGCTTCTGCGCGCTGGGTGATGCCGCGGCCATGCCGGTGCAGGGTGCGCTCAAGCACTTCCGCGCCGAGTTCGAGCACCATGTGAAGCACAAGACCTGCCTCGTGAACCGTCGCCGCGAGGAAGTCGCGGGGGTGAAGGCGTGAGCACGATGGTCAAGGTCACGATCGATGGTCGCACCGTCGAGGTCCCCGCGGGCACGCTCGTCACCGACGCGGCGCGCGCCGCCGAGGTGCACGTCCCCATCTTCTGCTCGCACTCCAAGCTGCCGCCGCTCGGCGCGTGCCGCATCTGCGTCGTCGAGGTGGGCACGCCCAAGCTGGGCGCCGACCGCCAGCCGGTGATCGGGGCCGACGGCCAGCCCGAGATCGCGTGGATGCCCAAGGTGCAGACCGGTTGCACCACGCCGGTCTCCGACGGCATGCACGTGCGCACCGCGTCCAACGTCGCGACCAAGGCGCGCAAGGGCGTGATGGAGTTCCTGCTCGTCAACCACCCGCTCGACTGCCCGGTGTGCGACGAGGGCGGCGAGTGCCAGCTGCAGGACCTCGCGTTCGCGTTCGGCCACGACGGCTCGCGCATGGACGAGGCCAAGCGCACCTTCGACAGCGAGGACCTCGGTCCGATCGTGAAGAAGGAGGCGAACCGCTGCATCGTGTGCATGCGCTGCGTGCGCTACTGCGATGAGGTCATGGGTGAGAACGCGCTCACGGCCCACCAGCGCGGCGTGCACACCGAGATCTCGTCGTTCGACCGTCAGCCGCTCGCCTGCGAGCAGTGCGGCAACTGCGTCGAGGTCTGCCCCGTCGGCGCGCTCACCGCGCTGCCGTACCGCTTCAAGGCGCGTCCGTGGGACCTGCGCCAGCACATCACGATCTGCGAGTGGTGCCCGAACGGCTGTTCGGTCCGCCTCGGCGTGCGCGGCATGGAGATCCTGCGCGCGCGCGGCACCGAGTTCCGTGGCGTGAACCAGGAGTACCTGTGCGTGCGTGGCCGATTCGGCCACGAGTTCGTGAACGCCGCGGACCGCCTCACCGCTCCGCTGCTGCGCACCGGCGCGGCGCTCCAGCCGTCCACGGCCGACGAGGCCACCGCTTTCGTGGCCGCGCGTCTGCGCGACCTCGCGGCGACGCACGGTCCCGAGAGCATCGCGTTCCTGGGTGGCGAGAAGCTGAACGTCGAGGAGCAGTACCTGCTCCAGAAGCTCGCGCGCACCGTGCTCGGCACGCCGAACCTCGACGCGCGCACGCGCCCCGCGGCCGCGGTCGCCGGCGACGCGCTGCTGCGCGCCACGGGGGGTGGTCGCCCCGGGCTCACGTTCGACGCGATCACGGCCGCGAACGAGGTGCTCGTGCTGTTCGAGGACCTGCAGGGCGAGGCGCCGCTCGCGCAGGCGGCCGTCGTGCGCGGGTTCCGTCAGCGCGGCCTGCACGTCACCGTGGCGCACGCGCGCCGCGTGAAGCTCGCGCGCGCGAAGTTCAAGGGCGACTGGCTCGGGCTGCGTCCGGGTTCGGAGCTCGCCCTCACGCTCGCGCTCACCAAGGCCGCACTCGACCTCGGCGTGCCCGCGGGCGTGCCGGGCGAGGTCGCCTCGGCGCTGACGTCGCTGCAGGGTTCGCTCGCGTCGTGGACGCCCGAGCGCATCGAGGCCGAGACCGGCGTGAGCGGGGCGGCCGTCGCCGCCGCCGCGAAGCGCATGCGCGAGGCCGGTCGCAAGGCGTTGTTGTTCGGCCGCGGCGTGCTCGAGCACGCGCAGGCCCCGCAGTTGCTGCAGGCCGTCGAGAACCTCGCGTGGGCGCTCGGCGCCATCACCGCCGAGTCCTCGTCGGTCATGGCGTTCGGTCCGCACCACGACAGCGCCGGTGCGCTCGAGATGGGGCTCGTGCCCGACACCCTGCCGGGCTTCGCGCCGGCCCCGAAGCGCGGCCTCACGGCGCGCGAGGCGCTGGCCGCCGCGGCCGAGGGCAAGGTGCGCGCGCTGTGGATCGTCGCCGACGACCTGCTCGTGAGCGCGGCCGATCGCGCGCTCGTCGAGCGTGCACTCGAGCGCTGCGAGCTCGTGATCGTGAACGAGATGTTCCTCACGCGCACGGCCGCTCGCGCCCATGTCGTGTTCCCGGTCGCCGCCTTCGCCGAGAAGGAGGGCTCGGTGCTCAACAGCGAGCGTCGTCTGCAGCGCTCGAACCGCGCGCTGTCGCCGCGTCGTGGAGCCCGTGCCGATTGGGAGGTGCTGCAGGCGGTCGCGCGCGAACTCGGCGCGGACTGGCGTTACCGCACCGCCGAGGACGTGTTCCGCGAGATCGCGCGCACGGTCCCCGGTTTCGCGGGCCTGTCGTACGCCACGCTGCTGCCCGACGGTGCGCTGCTCGCGGGCACCCCGGTGGCCGCGCAGGTGAAGCCGGTCGAGTGGACCGCGGCGGCGGCGGGGGACGGCCTGTGGCTGCTCTCCGGCGGCACGCTGTTCGCCGACGGCAGCCTGTCGTCGCGTTCGGCGACGCTCGCGAAGCTCGCGGGTGCCGCGCGGGTGCGGGTCTCGCCGGCCGAGGCGTCGCGCCTCGGGTTCGCGGCGGGGGACCTCGTCGAGCTGACCGGCCCCGCCGGTGCAGCCTCGTACGCGGTCGAGATCGACGATTCGGTGCCCGCCGGCGCGGTGTTCGTCCCGGCTCCGGGTGCGGAACTCAACCGACTGGGTGTGCCGACCGGTGGCGGCTTGCGCGTGAAGGCGCGCAAGGCCACGGGCGCGGCCACGGTCGGGGCCTAGGGGGGACGACGGCATGGCCGCGTTGTGGGAGATCCCGGCTGTCCAGACGCTGACCTGGGCGCTCGTGAAGGTGCTCATCATCCTGCAGGTGATGCTGGGCGTGGTGTCGTACCTCATCTACGCCGAGCGCAAGATCTGCGGTCACATCCAGGCCCGCACGGGTCCGAACCGCGTCGGTCCGTTCGGTCTGCTGCAGCCGATCGCCGACGTGCTCAAGCTCCTCTTCAAGGAGGAGTTCGTCCCCGCGAAGGCGAACAAGGTGATCTTCCACCTCGCGCCGATCCTCGCGGTGTTCCCGGCGATCGTGACGTTCTCGGTCATCCCCATGGGCCCGCCGCCCACGTTCGTGGTGACCGACATCAACGTCGGCCTGCTGCTGTTCATGGCCATGTCGAGCCTCGGCGTCTACGCCATCACGCTCGGCGGCTGGTCCTCGAACAACAAGTACGCACTGCTCGGGGGCCTGCGTTCCTCGGCCCAGATGATCTCGTACGAGCTCGCCATGGGCATCTCGACCGTGCCGGTGATCCTCTATGCGGGCACCATGTCGCTGGTCGGCATCGTGCAGCATCAGGCGGGCTTCACCTCGATCGGTCCCGTGCCGCTGCCGAACTGGGGCATCTTCCAGTGGTACCTGGTGATCCCGTTCGTGATCTTCCTCATCACGGCGTTCGCCGAGACGAACCGCGCGCCCTTCGACCTGCCCGAGGCCGAGGGTGAGCTCGTCGCCGGCTTCCACACCGAGTACTCGTCCATGAAGTGGGCGCTGTTCTTCCTCGGCGAGTACATGAACATGCTGGTCATCTGCTCGGTCGCGGTGACCCTGTTCTTCGGCGGCTGGCACGGTCCGCTCGTGGATCGCCTGCCGTGGATGGGGCTGGTCTGGTACCTCCTCAAGCTGTCCGCGTTCATGTTCTTCTTCATCTGGGTGCGCTGGACGTTCCCCCGGCTCCGCTACGACCAGCTCATGGCGTTCGGATGGAAGGTGCTGCTGCCGGCCTCGATCGTGAACGTCCTCATCGCCGCCCTCTGGCTCTACGGGAAGGGGCCCCGCTGATGCTCGAGCTGTTCTTCGGGTTCGCCGCGCTGCTCGTGGTGACCTCGCTCTTGGTCGTCCTGCACAAGAACCCGGTCACGAGCGCGCTGTTCCTGGTCCTCGCGTTCAGCTCGCTGGCAGGCATCTACCTGCTGCTGAACGCCGAATTCCTCGGGATGGTGCAGATCATCGTGTACGCCGGCGCCATCATGGTGCTGTTCCTGTTCGTGATCATGTACCTGAACCTCCAGCACGACGTGGAGACCGGCCTGCAGATCGCGGTCCGCCGCGGCATCGGCTGGCTCACCGGCGTGGCGGCGCTGCTCACCGCGGCCCTGCTCATCCGCCGTGGCTGGGCGCTCGGCCCCGCGAACGAGCAACTCCCCGAGGCGGCCGCCGGCAACGTCGGCGCGCTCGGTCGCACCCTGTTCTCCCGTTACCTGTTCCCGTTCGAGATCACGTCCATCCTGCTGCTCGTGGCGATGGTCGGCGTGATCATCATCGCGCGCGGTCGCACCAAGACCGCCGGGGAGGGCGCGTGATCCCGCTCCCGTACCTCATCGGTCTGTCGGCGATCGTGTTCGCGATCGGCGTCATCGGCGTGCTCGTGCGCCGCAACGCGCTCGTCATCTTCATGTCCATCGAGCTCATGCTGAACGCCGCGAACCTCGCGTTCGTGTCGTTCGCGGCTCACATGAAGTCGCTCGACGGGCAGATCTTCGTGTTCTTCGTGATGACCGTGGCCGCCGCCGAGGTGGCCATCGGACTGGCCATCATCGTCCATCTCTTCCGCCTGCGGGAGAGCGTGTTCGTGGACGAGATCCACCTGCTCAAGGGCTGACCCGTGAACCTGCCGATGCTCTGGATCATCCCGGCCCTGCCGCTCGCCGCGGTCGCGCTCAACCTGCTGTTGGGCGACCGTCTGGGTAAGCGGGGCACCACGCTGCTCGCCGTCGGCTCGGTCGTCGCCGCGTTCGGCTTCGCACTGCGTGCCGTGCTGCATCTGGCCGGCCTGCCCGAGGCCGGTCGCGAGCTCCACGAGGTCGCCTGGACGTGGATGCGCGTGGGCGACTTCTCCGTGGACGTGGCGTTCCTGCTCGACCCGCTCTCGGCCATCATGGTGCTCGTGGTGACCGGCGTGGGGTCGCTCATCCACATCTACGCCACCGGCTACATGAGTCACGACCCGTCGTTCCGACGGTTCTTCCTGTACCTCAACCTCTTCATGTTCGCGATGCTCACGCTCGTGCTCGCGGACAACTACCTGCTCATGTTCGTGGGTTGGGAAGGGGTGGGTCTGTGCTCGTACCTGCTGATCGGCTTCTGGACCGAACGTCCGGCGGCGGCCGAGGCGGGCAAGAAGGCGTTCATCGTCAACCGCATCGGTGACTTCGGCTTCATGCTCGGCGCCTTCCTGCTCATCGGGGCCACGGGGTCGCTCGCGTACTCCAAGGTGTTCGAGGCCGCGCCTCACGTGTTCGCGGTCGGCGGCGGGCTCATCACCGCAGCCACCCTGCTCATGTTCCTGGGCGCGACCGGCAAGAGCGCGCAGATCCCGTTGTTCGTCTGGTTGCCCGACGCCATGGAGGGCCCGACCCCGGTGTCGGCGCTCATCCATGCGGCCACCATGGTGACCGCGGGTGTGTACATGCTGGCCCGCAGCCACGTGCTCTTCACCATGGCGCCGGTGACCATGGAGGTCGTGGCCTGGATCGGTGCGGCCACCGCGCTCATGGCCGCGACGATCGGGCTCGCGCAGAACGACATCAAGCGCGTGCTCGCGTACTCCACGGTGAGCCAGCTCGGCTACATGTTCATGGCGTGCGGCGTCGGCGCGTTCGGCGCCGGTATCTTCCACGTCATGACCCACGCGTTCTTCAAGGCCCTGCTGTTCATGGGTGCGGGCTCGGTCATCCACGCCATGAGCGACGAGCAGGACATGCGCCGCATGGGCGGGCTGGCCTCGAAGCTGCCGTGGACGCACGCCACCATGCTCATCGCGACGCTCGCCATCGCCGGCATCCCCGGCCTCGCGGGCTTCTTCAGCAAGGACGAGATCCTCGCGGCGGCGTGGGCGACGGGCCACAAGGGCATCTGGGTGGCCGGCATGGTCGGCGCCACGCTCACCGCGTTCTACATGACCCGTCTCTACGTGCTCACCTTCCGCGGTCCGTCGCGCCTGTCGCACGAGGCCGAGCACCACCTGCACGAGTCGCCGCCTTCGATGATCGCGCCGCTCGTCGTGTTGGCGGTGCTCTCGGTGGTGGGCGGCTACATCGGGATGCCCTTCCAGGAGGGTGGCAACACGCTCGCGCGCTGGCTCGCGCCGGTGCTCGAGGCCGGTGGCCACGGTGCGCACGGCGGTGGTCACGGCGGCGGCCACCACCTGCCGCACTCGGTCGAGTGGGCGCTCATCGGCGCCTCGGTGGCCGTGGGTCTGTTCGGCATGTTCATGGCCTTCCGCAGCTACCTGTGGAGCCCGGCGATCGCGACCTCGCTCCAGGCGCGCCTCTCGGGGCTGCACCGCCTGCTCGAGAACAAGTACTGGGTGGATGAGTTCTACCACGCGACCGTGGTCCGCCCGTTCGTCGGCGCGTCGGAGTGGCTGTGGCGGGTGTGGGACGCCAAGGTGGTGGACGGCATCGTGAACGGTGTCGGCTACACGCTCGAGGGCGGTTCCGCGATCCTCAAGCTGTTCCAGACGGGCTTCGTCGGGACGTACGCGCTCTTCATCACGCTCGGCGTGATCGCGCTGTTCCTCCACTTCCTGAGGTGACGGTGGCTTCGATCCCCTGGTTGTCCTTCCTCGTGTTCTTCCCGCTCGTCGGGGCGGTCCTCCTGTTGCTGTCGCCGAAGGGGGCCGAGCGCTCCGCTCGTCTGTGGGCCACCGTGATCGCGGCCATCGAGTTCGCGGTCTCGCTGCCCCTGTGGTGGCGCGTCGTGCCCGGCACGCCGGGCTTCCAGTTCGAGGAGAAGGTGGACTGGATCCCCGTCCTCGGCGCCCGCTACCACCTCGGGGTGGACGGCATGAGCGGCCTGCTCGTGCTGCTCACCACGTTCATGTCGCTCATCGCGATCGTGGGCGCGTGGACGTCGGTGGAGAAGCGCACCAAGGAGTTCTTCGCGCTCATGCTCGCCCTCGAGGCCGGCATGATCGGGACGTTCCTGTGCCTCGACCTCCTGCTGTTCTACGTGTTCTGGGAGGCGATGCTCATCCCGATGTACCTGCTCATCGGCGTGTGGGGCGGCCAGCGCCGCATCTACGCGGCGGTGAAGTTCTTCCTCTACACGATGGCCGGCAGCGTGCTCATGCTGGTCGCCATCCTGTGGCTGTGGCATCACCAGAAGACGCTCACCGGCACGCCGACGTTCGCGCTCGAGGCGTTCTACGCCATGCCGCTCGCGCCGAGCGACCAGTTCTGGCTGTTCCTCGCGTTCGCCTTCGCGTTCGCGATCAAGGTGCCGATGTGGCCGGTGCACACGTGGCTGCCCGACGCGCACGTCGAGGCGCCCACGGCGGGCTCGGTCATCCTGGCCGCCGTCCTGCTCAAGATGGGCACCTACGGCTTCGTGCGCTTCGCCATGCCCATGTTCCCCAACGCCCTGCTCGAGTGCACGCCGTGGATCGCGTGGCTCTCGATCGTGGGCATCGTGTACGGCGCCGTGGTCGCCATGGTGCAGCCCGACCTCAAGAAGCTGGTCGCCTACTCGTCGGTGAGCCACATGGGCTTCTGCATGCTGGGTCTGGTGGCGCTCAACGCCCAGGGCTTCGCCGGCTCCATGATGACCATGCTCAACCACGGCGTCTCGACCGGCGCGCTGTTCCTCCTCGTCGGCGTGCTCTACGAGCGTCGCCACACGCGCGCGATCGCCGACTTCGGCGGGCTGTGGAAGGTCGTGCCCGTGTTCTCCGTGCTGTTCCTCGTCGTCACGCTGTCGTCGATCGGTCTGCCGGGCACCAACGGCTTCATCGGCGAGTTCCTCGTGCTCCTCGGCGCCTTCAAGGCGAACCTGTGGTGGGCCGTGGCCGCCGCGACCGGCGTCATCCTGTCGGCCTGCTACATGCTGTGGATGTACCAGCGCGTGGTGTTCGGTCCGGTGACGCACGAGGAGAACCAGCGTCTCGGCGACCTCACCGGCCGTGAGCGTCTGGTGTTCGCGCCGCTCATCGTCCTCATCTTCTGGATGGGTGTGGCCCCGCAGCCGTTCCTCGATCGCATGCAGCCGTCGCTCGACCGCGTCATCACGATGGTCCAGACCCGTGCGGTCGCCAACGACCCGACGCTCGTGATCGCGCCGCCGAAGACCCCGACCCCGGCCGCCCCACACGGCAAGCCCGCAGGGGAGGTGCACTGATGAACCTCGTCCCGCAGCCGAACTTCCTGCCGGTGGACTGGTGGGCGCTGGGCGCGGTGCTCGCGCTCACCGTGGGCAGCATCGTCCTGTTGCTCATGGAGTTCGTTCCGCCGCGTCCGAACGGCAACCGTGGCCCCATCGTCTCGCTGCTCACGCTGGCCGTCGCGGCGTACGCGGTCTGGAACGTGCGGTTCGACAAGCGCGCCCTGTTCGACGGCATGTTCGTGCACGACGGCCTGACCGTGTTCTTCACCCTGATGTTCTGCGCGGTGGGCGCGGTCTCCGTGCTGTTCTCGTGGGAGTACACGAAGCGCACGCGCATGAGCATGCCCGAGTACTACGCGCTGCTGCTCACGTCCGTGCTCGGCATGGTCGTCATGGCCGCTTCGAACGACCTGATCACCATCTTCCTGGGGCTGGAGCTGATGTCGCTCTCGCTCTACGTGCTGGTGGGCTTCCGCCGGAACCTGCTCGAGTCGAACGAGGCCGCACTCAAGTACTTCCTGCTCGGCGCGTTCGCGTCGGGGTTCCTGCTGTACGGCATCGCGCTGCTGTACGGCGCGACGGGTAGCACGAACCTGCAGGTCATCGGGGACTTCCTCGGCGACTCGCCGATCGCGAACAACGGTCTCGCGGTGGTGGGTGGCCTGCTCGTGCTGTCCGGCTTCCTGTTCAAGGTTGCGGCGGTCCCGTTCCACATGTGGACCCCCGACGCGTACCAGGGCGCCCCGACCAGCGTGACGGGCTTCATGTCCGCGGGTGCGAAGGCCGCCGGCTTCGCGGCGCTCATCCGCATCGTCATGCGCGCGCTGCCGTCCTACGCCGACGAGTGGCAGTCGCTGCTCGCCGTCATCGCCATGCTCACCATGACGGTCGGTAACGTCACGGCGCTGCTCCAGACCAACCTGAAGCGCATGCTCGCGTACTCGAGCATCGCGCACGCGGGCTACATCCTGGTCGCGATCGTGGCGGGCGGGTTCGAGGGCTACGGGGCCGCGGTGTTCTACCTGGCCGTGTACTCGGTCATGAACCTCGGCGCGTTCGCCGTGCTGACCATGCTGGGACGTGGGCACGACGAGCCGCTGCTGGTCTCGGACCTGTCGGGCATGGGCTTCCGTCGCCCGATCGCCGGTCTCGCGCTGGCGCTGTTCATGATCTCGCTGGGCGGCATCCCGCCCACGGCGGGCTTCATGGGCAAGCTGATGGTGTTCAACTCCGCCGTGAAGGCGGGCGGGCTCATGCCGCTCATCATCGTGGGCGTGCTCAACAGCGTGGTGTCGGTCTACTACTACCTGCGCGTCACGGTCGCGCTGTACATGCGCGAGCCCGAGGGAGAGCCGACCGCGTTCAGTTGGAACGCTCCGGCGGCGCTGGCCCTGCTCGTGACCGCGGCGCTCACGCTGTGGTGGGGGCTGCAGTCGCAGTCGCTCTGGATCGAGGCCCAGCGCAGCGTGCTCGGGCTGCTGTAGTCCGACCCGGATGGTCCCGAGGCCCCCGGCGCCCTGTGCGCCGGGGGCCTCGATGCTTGCGGGACGGGGCCGTGGGGGCGTAGGCAGGGACGACCGCGGGGGC
>JBEGJG010000012.1:0-19293 GCA_041184705.1 Candidatus Eiseniibacteriota bacterium | reverse complement strand
GCGGGACGCGCGAACCACAGGTCCAGCGTCGAGCGCGAGTCCATGCGCAGGAGTGCCAGACTCCAGGCCGGGCCCGCCTCGGGGCGCGACGGGAGCGGGTTCGGCGCGTTCGCGTCCTCCGATCCCACGAGCGGACTCGCCGTCCCCGACGGTCGAGGCGCAGGCTGTGACGGTGCGGGCGGGTTCGTGCCCGAGGGCGTCGGCGGTGCGAGCCGTGAACGCGCGTCACCTCCACCGTGCGCTCGGCGTGCAGTTCGAAGCCCGCGAGCGAGTCGAAGCCTTCCGTGGACAGACGCACGAGCGAGCGCGTGCCTGCGTGATCGTCGTCATGCCCCGCATCATGGAGCGTGTCGCCCAGACGCTCGACGAGTTCGCGGATGTCGGCGAGTTCCTCGTCCGAGAGATCGCCCTGCACCGACAACGTGACGCTGCGGTCGAGCCGCAGTTCGCGCAGACGCACGCTCGTGGCGCCTTCGACACCGTCGTCGTCCCCGTGTTCGTCCGCGTCGGGGGCATCGCCGGGTCCGTAGGTGAGTCGGGCCTTCAACGACTCCATCTCGGTGTGGGAGGTGAGGGTCACCGTGTCACCCTCGGCCGTGCGGATGGTGAGCGAGGTGTCCTCCGACACGCTCACCTGCTTGGCCCGCACGTCGAGCCAACGTCCCACGCCCGTCGCGTTCGGGTCGTTCGGCGCGCCGATCGCTCGCTCGAGGAGTCGTCCCACGAGTGCGTTCGGTTCCGTGCGCGGTCCGCCGTGGATCGGGGCCGCGGGCGCGGCCGGGCTCGGGAGGCGAATCCCGGTCAGCAGCGTGCCGAGACTGTTCAGGCCAGCGATGGACATGACGAGGCTCCCTCCGTGGAGTCGTGGGGGATGCGGGGAGTCTCGGTCGTTCGATCCCCGACGTGAGGGGCGCCTTCGGTCGCCTCGAGGTGCGTGGCCCACGGGCCCCGGCTAGCATCGCGGCATGCGGTACGACCGTCCCTCGATCGGGTGGATCGCGACCATGCTCGTCATGGGCGCGGGCTGCGCGTCCCCCGAGCGTCCGTCCGGGCGCGCGAGCGCCGACTCCGTGTCGGCACGCGCGATCCTCGCCGATGCCCCGGTCTCGCTGGCCCTCCCGACGCCGGGCCCGTTCGCGCTCGAACGCGTGGCGCGCACGCGTGCGGGTCTGGTCGAGGCCCCACCGCTACCCGTGGAGCCGGCGGCCGCGCCCGCACTCGATCCCGCGCCACCCGAGGCGGCGATCGCACCGCCCCCCGACGTGCCGTTCGATCGCGTGCGGCCGCCCGCGGGGCTGCAGCCGCCGATCGCGCGCGGCTGGCCCGCCGAGCCTCGCGGCGGACGCGGGGGAGTGATCGCGCTCGACGTGCGCGTGGACGAGGACGGCACGGTGAGCGACGTGGAGGTGGTGACGGTCGCGGGGGACTCGCTCGCGGTCGAGGCCGCCGTGGCGGCCGCGTTCGCGACGCGCTACCACCCGGCGCGACTCGACGGGCGCACGGTCGCGGTCTGGGCGCGGCAGTCGGTGCGCGTCGCGCGCGAGCGCTAGCGCGGCCACGATCAGTCGGGGCGCCCAGCCTCGATGCGCATGCGATCCTCGAGCGTCGCGAAACCGGGCCGCAGCATCTGCACGGTCGCGAACACCGCCATCAACGCCCCCGAGCCCGCCACCACGACCCACGGTTCGGCACGGACGGCGAGCCAGCCCGAGATCGCCGTCCCGAGTGGGAACGCGCCCTGCGCGATGAAACGGCGCGTGGCGAGCGCACGCGCCAGCATCTGGGGCGGCGTGAGCGTCTGCCACAGCGTGTACGACGCGGTGTTGAGCGGTCCCACCAACGACTCGCCCACGAACATGCCGAGCGCCAGCCCCCACACCGTCGTCGAGACCCCGGCGATCACCTCGCCCAGGCCCAGCACCACCAGCGACAGTCCCATGATGAGCGTGCGACGCATACGCGGCAGTCCCAGAAGGCTCACCGCGATCCCGCCGAGCACGCCGCCGAAGCCACCCGCGATGTTGGCGATCGCGAGCACCTCCTCGTAAGGCATCCCGAGCGCGGCGGCGTCGGCTGCGACGCGGTCGCGTGCGAGCAACGGCAGCAGGAGCAGCAGGGGCGCGAACGTGAGGTTGGCGAACGAGCCCGTGGTGAGCAGCCAGTGGAACGGACGGCGCGACAGGATCCAGCGGAAGCCCTCGCGCACGCCGTCGAGGATGCCGCCCGTGGACGGGGGGGCGGCCGGCGCGGGCGGGAAGCGCAGGCGGGCGACCACGACGAGCGCGATGACGAACGTGAGCCCGTCGGCCGCGAACGCGAACGGCACGCCGTCCTGCAGATCGGCGGGCAGCCACGACGGGCGGCCCATGAGCGTGGGCGCGGCCACCAGCGTGGCCGCGAGCGCGGGGGCCAGCAACTGCGCGAGCGCGTGCGAGGTCATCATGAGCCCGCCCGCGCGTGGCAGGTTGTGTTCGCTCACGAACAGCCCGTACGAGCTGTCGAACGCCGCCGAGTGGAACGAGGTCGCCACCGCGTACGCCACCAGGATGAGCGCGGTGGGCACGAGCGAGAGCCCGTGCGTGAGCGAGAGCGTCACGAGCAGCACGGAGAGCAGCGCGAGCACGGCGTTGCTCGCCACCAGGATGCGCTTCTTGTCGTGACGGTCGGCGAACGCGCCGGCCACGGGCATGGCGATGATGAGCGGCGCGAAGCTCGCGAGCCCCACGGTGGTGAGTGCCACGGCCAGTTCCGGCTTCTGCGACGGCAGCGGGTAGAGGTCGCGCACCAGCCACACGTTGACCGCGAACTGCGTGATCATGGAGCCGAACAACGAAAGCGTCTGCGACGCCCACAGGCACAGGAAGCACGGGTAGCTCTTGCCGTCCTCGCCCGTATCCTCGTACCGCGGGTCGCGCTCGTCGTTCACGCGGCCTCCAGCGGGCGCGCCCACAGGCCGCGCGTGCGTCGCACCACGAACCCCTCGCTGCGATACAGCCGCAGCGCGTTCTCGTTGCCACCCTCGACGAGCAGCGTCACCGGGCCCTCGCCCGACTGCTCGAGCCAGCCCACGCTCCAGCGCAGCAGGGCGCGACCCAGACCCAGCCCGCGCGCGTGCGGCAGCGTGCCGAGCGTGGCGACCTCGCCCCGACCCGGGTGCAGCACGTTGTACGCGAAACCCGCGATCCGCCCGTCGAGGAACGCCAGACGCAGTCCGTCGCGACGGAATCCCGGCCTCGCGGCGAGTGCGCGCGTCTCGTCGGGAGTTCCGGCGACGAACCGGTAGGCCTCCGCGAACGAGGCGTTGTAGGCGTCGTTCCACGACACCAGGTCGGCGTCGTCCGCAGGCTCACGCGTGGTCACGCCCACGGGCCAGACGGGGGCCGGCACGGTCGCTCCCCGCGGACGGTCCATGCGCCAGAACGTGCGCACCGAACGGAACCCGAGCGGTTCGACGAGCGCACGCACCCCGGCGTGCGGCTCCCACGCGCCGACCGTCACCTCGGCGAGACCGGGCACCACACGCTGCGTGCGCAGCCACGACATCATGTGCTCGAGCAGCGCGCGCCCGATCCCGCGTCGGCGGTGCGACGGGAGCACGCCCCCGCGCACGAGCGACCACGAGTTCGGACCGGGCAGCAGCACCGCGCACACGAATCCCACGGGCACGTCGCCGTCGTACGCGACGTGCAACGAATCGGGCGCGACGTGCTCGTCACCGAGCATGCGCTCGGCACCGCCCGCGCCCGCGTACGCATCGTAGTGCGAGGCGAGGTCGGGGTCGGCGAGCAGGGCCGCCAGCGGGGCGGGATCGCGCGTCAGTGCGACCCGGGGAGGAGAGGGCACGCGCGGACCCTAGGCATGTGGTGCGACAGGGTCAAAGGGGGATCGCGCTGGCTCCGTTGACCCTGTCCCGGGTGGCCCCTAACCTGCGCGCATGTCCAAGCCCCTGTTCGCCGCCGACGCGCTCGAGGCGCGCATCGAGCGCTTCCCCGGTCGCCGACTGCTGGTGCTCGGCGACCTCATGCTCGACCACTACCTGTGGGGTCGCGTCGAGCGCATCTCGCCCGAGGCCCCGGTGCCCGTCGTCGAGGTGCAGCGCGAGACCAGCTCGCTCGGTGGCGCCGGCAACGTGGCCGCGAACCTCGCCGCGCTGGGCGCCACGCCGGTGCTGGTGGGGCTGGTGGGCGACGACGTGCGCGCCGGACAGCTGTTCGAGGCCTTCGCCGCGCGCGGCGTGGACACGCGTGCCATCGTGCGCGACCCGTCGCGGCCCACCACCATGAAGACCCGCGTCATCGCGCACTCGCAGCAGATCGTGCGCGCCGACTGGGAGTCGCGCGCCGACGTGGACGGCCCCGCGCTCTCGGATCTCATCGCCACGCTCGAGCGCGAGATGGCGAGCGTGCACGGGCTCATCGTGAGCGATTACGGCAAGGGCGTGATCACCCGCCCCGTGCTCGACGCCGCGATCGGCCTCGCGAAGGCGCAGGGCATCCCGATCAGCGTGGACCCCAAGGAGAGCCACATCGATGCTTACCGCGGGGTCAGTATCCTCACCCCCAACCAGCACGAGGCGGGTTGGGTGATGGGGCAGCGCATCACCGACGAGGCCAGCCTCATGTCGGTGGGCTGGGGGCTGCAGAAGCGGCTCGACGCCGAGTGCGCGCTCGTGACGCGCGGAGCCGACGGCATGAGCCTGTTCGAGCGCAGCGGGCGCTACACCCATCTGCCGACCGTGGCGCGCGAGGTGTACGACGTCACGGGCGCGGGCGACACGGTGGTGAGCGTGGTCGCGCTCGCGCTCGCGGCCGGCTCCGACTACCCCGAGGCCTGCTACCTCGCCAACCACGCCGCGGGTGTGGTGATCCGCGAGGTCGGCACCGCGACCTGCTCGCCGGCGCAGTTGCGCGCCTCGGTGGCGGGCCCGTCCGCGTGAGCGCGCCGTTCGAGCTGCCGCCCGAGGCCGCGGCTCGCCTGGCCGTCTGGCGTGCGGGCGAGGCGCGCATCGTGTTCACGAACGGCGTTTACGACCTGCTGCACCGCGGCCACGTGGAGTACCTCGAGGAGGCGCGTGCGCTGGGGGACCGCTTGGTGGTGGGCGTGAACACCGACGCCTCGGTGCGTCGGCTCAAGGGGCCGTCGCGCCCCATCGTGACGCTCGAGGACCGCGCCGCGGTGCTGCGCGCGCTCGCGTGCGTGGACCTGGTGGTGGCCTTCGACGACGACACGCCGCTGCGGCTCATCGAGGCCGTGCAGCCCGACGTGCTCGTGAAGGGGGCCGACTACGCGGTCGGCGATATCGTCGGCCGCGAGGTCGTGGAGGCCCGTGGCGGGCTCGTCACCACGATCGCGCTGCGCGAGGGGCTCTCGACCAGCACCCTCGTCGAACGCATCCGCACCGGCCGCGGCGTCTGACCGCACGGGTCCCGCTCGCGGAGCGACCGCGCGCCCTCGCCACCCCCTCGGGCCGCACCCGTGCGCCCGTTCCGGGCCGGGTTCGGACCGGCCCCGCGCGCGCCCGCGGCGCGCTTGCGTGGGGTCCGTGGCCCCCCTAATCTATCCCGTCCTTTTCCCAACCGGGTGTGCGTGGTCCCTCGCGGACCCGCGTCCGGCGCGACCTTCGCGCGACGCTCCCACCCGGGCCACGGAGCGGCCATGGCCCAGACCTTCCTCAACTACATCGGTGGTCGTTGGGTGCCCGCGCGTTCGGGCGCCACGTTCCAGAACTTCAACCCCGCCACCTGCGAGTCGCTGGGCTCGTTCCCCGATTCCGGGGCCGACGACCTCGACGACGCGGTGAAGGCGGCGCGTGGCGCCATGCGCGAGTGGCAGCTCACGCCCGCGCCCAAGCGCGGCGAGATGCTGTACCGCCTCGGTGCGCTCATCGCCTCGAAGAAGGAGATGCTGGCGCAGGCGGCGACGCGCGAGATGGGCAAGATCCTCATCGAGACGCGCGGCGACGTGCAGGAGGGCGTGGACATGGCCTATCTCGCCGCCGGTGAGGGGCGCCGCATGTACGGCGTCACCACCCCGAGCGAGATGCCGAACAAGTGGGCCATGAGCGTGCGCGTGCCGATCGGCGTGGTCGGCGTCATCACCGCGTGGAACTTCCCGTTCGCGGTGCCGACCTGGAAGATCCTGCCCGCGCTGCTCGCGGGCAACACGGTGGTGTTCAAGCCGTCCGAGGAGACGCCCGAGATGGGCTGGCACCTCGCGAAGCTGTTCGAGGAGCTGGGCCTGCCGGCCGGCGTGTTCAACGTGGTGCACGGCAACGGCGCCAACGTGGGCTGGCCCATGGTGCAGCACGCGGGCGTGGACGTGGTCTCGTTCACGGGCTCGAACGCGGTGGGTGCGAGCATCGCCACCGAGTGCTCGCGGCTCGGCAAGCGCGTCTCGCTGGAGATGGGCGGCAAGAACGGCGTCATCGTGATGGACGACGCGGACCTGCAGCTGGCGGCCGACGCCATCGCGTGGGGCGCGTTCGGGACGACCGGACAGCGCTGCACCGCCACCAGCCGCGTCATCGTGCACGAGCGCGTGCACGACCGTCTCGTGGACGAGGTCGTGCGTCGCGCGAAGCAGCTCAAGCTCGGCGATGGTCTGCAGGACGGCGTCCAGATGGGCCCGCTCGTCAACGCCAAGCAGCTCGAGCGCGTCTCGGGCTACATGAAGGTCGCCGCGGAGGAGGGCGTGAAGGTCGCCACCGGTGGCGTGCGCGCCTCGGGCGGCGCACTCGACCGCGGGTTCTTCTTCGAGCCGACCGTGCTGACGGGCGTGAAGCCCGGCATGCGCGTGGCGCAGGAGGAGATCTTCGGCCCCGTCGTCGGCTTCCTGCCGGTGCGGTCGCTCGACGAGGCGATCGCGGTCAACAACGACACGCCGTTCGGCCTGTCGTCGGCCATCTTCACCGCCGACGTGAACGCCGCCTTCACCGCCATGCGCGACCTCACGACCGGCATCGTGTACGTGAACCACGGCACGACCGGCGCCGAGACGCACCTGCCGTTCGGCGGCACGCGCGGCACCGGCAACGGGCACCGCGAGGCCGGTCACACCATGCTCGACGCCTTCACCGAGTGGAAGAGCCTGTATGTGGACTTCAGCGGCAAGGTCCAGCGGGCGCAGATCGACAACAACTGACCCGAGCGGGCCGCACGGCCCGCGGCGTGAGGATCCATGAACCTGCACGAGTACCAGGGCAAGGAGCTGTTCGCCCGCCACGGACTGCCGGTGCTGCCGGGCCGGGTCGCGAGCACGCCCGAGGAGGCGCGCGAGGTCGCGGCCTCGATCGGCGGCACGGTCGTGATCAAGGCGCAGGTCCAGGCCGGCGGTCGCGGCAAGGCCGGTGGCGTGAAGCTGGCGCACACGCCCGACGAGGCGTACGAGAAGGCGCGCGACATCCTCGCGCTCACCATCAAGGGCCTGCCGGTGCGCAAGGTGCTGGTCGCGCAGGCGGCCGACATCGCGAAGGAGTACTACTGCGCGATCGTCATGGACCGCGAGCGCAAGGCGCCGCTCGTCATGCTGTCGTCCGAGGGTGGCGTGGACATCGAGGAGGTCGCCCACAAGACCCCCGAGCGCATCGTGAAGGCGCACGTGCCGCTCGAGGGCATGCGCCCGTACATGGCGCGCAACCTCATGCGTCCGCTGTTCCCCGACGCCAAGCAGGCCGCGCAGGCCGCCGACATCCTGATGCGCCTGTACCGGGTGTTCATGGACGGGGACTGCTCGCTGGCCGAGATCAACCCGCTCGCCGTGACGCCCGAGGGCAAGGTCATCGCGCTCGACGCCAAGGTCGTGCTCGACGACAACGCCGAGTTCCGCCATCCCGAGTGGGAGCCGTGGCGCGATCCCGCCGAGGAGACGGCCGGGGCGCGGCTGGCGCGCGAGAAGGGCCTGTCGTACGTGAAGCTCGACGGCGACATCGGCTGCATCGTGAACGGCGCCGGCCTCGCGATGGCGACCATGGACCTCATCAAGCACTACGGTGGGGAGCCCGCGAACTTCCTCGACATCGGCGGTTCGTCGAACCCCGAGAAGGTGACCGCGGCGCTGCGCATCATCACGGGCGACAGCCACGTGCGCGCCATCCTGTTCAACATCTTCGGCGGCATCACGCGCTGCGACGACGTCGCGAACGGCATCGTCACCTCGCTCCGGACGTCGCCGCTGCCGGTGCCCCTCGTCATCCGTCTGACCGGCACCAACGAGGAGAAGGCTCGCCAGATCCTCAAGGACTTCGGGCTCGGCGCGACCACCAGCATGGACGAGGCCGTGCGCATGGTCATCGAGAAGGCGCAGGAGGTGGGCGCGTGAGCATCCTCATCGATCGCAACACCCGTCTCATCGTGCAGGGCATCACGGGCCGCGACGGCGCGTTCCACACCCAGCAGATGATCGCTTACGGCACCAAGGTCGTGGGCGGTGTCACGCCCGGCAAGGGCGGCACCGAGATGCACGGCGTGCCCGTGTTCGACTCGGTCGCCGAGGCCGTGGCCGCGACCAAGGCCAACGCCTCGGTCATCTACGTGCCGGCCCCGTTCGCGGCCGACGCCATCCACGAGGCTGCCGACGCGGGCATCAGCCTGATCGTGTGCATCACCGAGGGTGTGCCGGTGCGCGACACGCTCGCGGCGTACCACAAGGTGCTCGCCATGCGCGGCGAGTCGAACCCGCTCGGGCGTCCGCGCCTGATCGGCCCGAACTGCCCCGGCCTCATCTCGCCCGGGCAGGCGAAGGTCGGCATCCTGCCCGGCCACATCTGCACGCCGGGCCCGGTGGGTGTGGTGAGCAAGAGCGGCACGCTCACCTACGAGGTCGTGAAGCAGCTCACCGACCAGGGCCTCGGGCAGACCACCTGCCTCGGCATCGGCGGCGACCCCGTGATCGGCACCGACTTCATCGACGCGCTCACGCTGTTCGAGGCCGACCCGAAGACCGAGGCCATCGTGCTCATGGGCGAGATCGGTGGCAACGCCGAGGAGCAGGCCGCGCAGTTCATCAAGCGCCACGTCACGAAGCCGGTGGTGGCGTTCATCGCCGGACAGACCGCGCCCCCGGGCAAGCGCATGGGCCACGCGGGTGCGATCATCTCGGGTGGCACCGGCACCGCGGCCGAGAAGATCGCCGCGTTCGAGGCGGTGGGCGTGCGCGTCGCGCGCATCCCGTCCGAGATCCCGGGGCTGGTCGCCGAACTGCTCCAGCGCCGCCGTGCCCGTCGCAACGGCTCGCCGGCCAAGTCGCCGGCGAAGTCCGCCAAGGTCGCGAAGGCCGCGAAGGCCAAGGTCGCGGCCCGCAAGCCCGCGAAGGCCGCGAAGGCCAAGTCCGCCACGAAGTCGAACGCCCCGGCCCGTAAGGCCGTCGCCCCGAAGCATCCGGCCAAGGGGCCGGCCCGCAAGAAGTAGGAGAGGTCCCGCCGTCCCCGTCCCGGGGCGGTTCTTCCCCATATCCGCGGCGCCTCACGAGGCCGCCGCAAGGAGGTCCCAGTGGCCGTCGAACGCACCCTGTTCATCGTCAAGCCGGACGCCACCACCCGGAACCTGGTCGGCCGGATCCTCGCGCACGTCGAGGGCGAGGGTTTCAAGCTGGTCGAGGGCCGGTACACGCGTCTCACCCGCGAGCAGTGCAACGAGTTCTACGCCGAGCACGTCGGCAAGGGCTTCTTCCCGGAGCTGGTGGACTTCATGACCTCGGCGCCGGTGATGCTCTGCTGCCTCGAGCGTGAGAACGCGGTCGCGAAGCTCCGCGAGGTGATCGGGGCGACCGACCCGGCCGCCGCGGCCGAGGGCACCATTCGCAAGCTGTTCGCCGAGTCGAAGGGCCGGAACTCGGTCCACGCCTCGGACAGCCTGCCGTCGGCGGAGCGCGAAGTGAAGTTGTTCTTTGGGGTTGCGGCTCTTTCGCACTGACTTCCCCAGTAGGTGAACGGCGGGGCGCCCAGGTCCGGGCGCCCCGTCCCTCTTCTCCCGTCCGGCCCCGTCCGGGTGGACGCTGCCGGAGGGCCTGTGCTAGTTTTCCGCCGCTTGAGGGGTGGGCCGCTGGGTCCGCCTCCGTCCGTATGACCGGATTCATCCTCGATCTCGCGACCCTTCTCCCGGGCTTGGACCGGGTGCAGGCCGAGGGCTCGGCATCCGACGTCGGGCTCTCGCAACCCGAATGGCGCGAACATGTTCGCGGCTCGTTCACGGTCGAGAAGTCGGGCGAGCGGGTGACGGTCCGAGGCAGGGTGGGAACGCGGGCGCATCTGGAGTGCGTGCGTTGTCTGCGGGAGTTCGATCTCCCGCTCGACGTGCCGCTCGAGATCTATGCGGAACGTTCCGGTCGTACCTCGCGTCAGGAGCAGGACCAACTCGAGCGTGACGCATTCATGTTGTTCCACGATGGACGGCGGTTGGACCTGCGCGAAGCGGTTCGCGAGGCCCTGCTGCTGGAACTACCGATCACTCCCCGCTGTCGGGAGGATTGTCCGGGCCTGTGCCCGAGGTGTGGTGCCGAGTTGTCGTTGGGGCCGTGCGGATGCGCGGCCGCGAGCGACGACTGAACCCGCCCGGGGCAAGGTCCGTTCTCAGGAGGTCGAGTCGTCATGGCGGTTCCCAAGCGACGTCATTCGCACACGCGCGGCAAGAAGCGGCGCACCCATTGGAAGCTGGGCAAGCCGGTGCTGTCGAAGTGCGACCACTGCGGTTCGCCCCAGATCCCGCACCGTATCTGCGGCAGCTGCGGCTACTACAAGGGCGAACAGGTCGGCCCGTCGCGCGAAGTCTAGCGACGGACGACGTCACTCATGACCTCGATCCCGCGCATCGGGATTGATGCGATGGGAGGCGACTTCGGCCCGGATCCCGTGGCCGAAGGCGCCGCGCTCGCCCTGCGGGAGTGGCCGGGTCGTTTCCGGCTCACGCTCGTCGGGGACGAGGGCGCGATCCGCGCCTCGCTGCGGCGTGCCCGGGTGGACGAGTCCGCCGTGACCATCGTCCACGCCGCCGGCAAGGTGGACATGGCCGCCAAGGCCGCCGCCGCCGCGCGCAAGGCCGACACCTCGCTCGGCGTGCTGACCCGCCTGCACAAGGAGGGTGAGCTCGACGCCATCTTCAGCGCCGGCAACACCGGCGCGGTCGTGGCCAGCGCTCTGCTCGGCCTGGGCCGTCTCGAGGGTGTGTCGCGTCCCGCGCTCGCCGCGTTCTTCCCGAACGTGGCGAACGGCACCGTGGTGCTCGACGTGGGCGCCAACGCCGAGGTGAAGGCCCCTTGGCTGGTGCAGTTCGCGCACATGGGCGCGTGCTACGCCCGATTCCTCCTGGGGCGCAGCGACGTGCGCGTGGGTCTGCTCTCGATCGGCGAGGAGGAGAGCAAGGGCAACGCGCTCGTGCAGGAGACGCTGCCGCTGCTCAAGGCGGCGCGTCACATGAACTTCATCGGTCCGGTCGAAGGGCGCGACCTGTTCAAGGGCACCTGCGACGTCATCGTGACCGACGGTTTCACCGGCAACGTGCTGCTCAAGACCGCCGAGAGCGCGGCCACGTTCCTCGGGCGTTCCGTGCGCGACGAGGTCAAGCGCGACCCGATCGCGATGTTCGGCGCGCTGTTCATGAAGGGTGCGCTCGATCGTCTGCGCGCACGCATCGATTGGCAGGAGTACGGCGCCGCGCCTCTGCTCGGCGTCAACGGCGTGTGCTTCATCGGACACGGTTCGAGCAACGCGCGCGCGTTCCGCAGCGCGATCCGCACGCTCACCACGTTCGTGGAGCAGAAGGTCAACGAACACATCCGTGAGGAGATCCGTTCCGACCATGACTCCGCGGCCTGACGGCATCCGGGGCACCACCATCACCGGCACGGGCATGTACGTGCCCGATCGCGTCCTCACGAACGACGACCTCGCCCGCATGGTCGAGACGAACGACGAGTGGATCGTCGAGCGCACCGGCATCCGCCAGCGGCGCATCGCGGCGCCCGACCAGGCCTCGAGCGACCTCGCGCTCATCGCCTCGCGGCGCGCGCTCGCCATGGCCGGCCTCGAGCCCGGTCAGGTGGACCAGATCGTGCTCGCCACGACCACGCCCGATCGCATCCTGCCGTCGTGCGGTTGCACGTTGCAGCAGAAGCTCGGGGCCACGCGCGCGGCGGCGTACGACATGTTCGCCGCCTGCACGGGCTTCGTGTACGGCATCGGCCTCGCGCGCGGTCTCGTGGGCGCAGGGGTGGCGAACACCGTGCTCGTGGTGGGCGTCGAGACGCTGTCGCGCATCGTGGACTACACCGATCGCAACACCTGCGTGCTGTTCGGCGATGGCGCCGGCGCGGCCGTGCTGCAGGCGTGCGAGCCCGGCGTGGGCCTGCACGCGATCGACATGCACTCCGACGGCGAACTCGGCGAGGTGCTCGAGGTGCCGGCCGGGATCTCGCGCAACCCCGCGTGCGACGCGACCGTGCAGGCGCGCGAGCACTACATCCGCATGCAGGGCAAGAAGCTCTACCCGTTCGCGGTCCGCAGCATGGAGGACGCGACGCGGCGCTGCGCCGAGGGTGCGGGTTGGGACCCGGCGGCGATCGACCTGCTCATCCCGCATCAGGCCAACCTGCGCATCATCGAGGCCGTGCGCGAGCGTCTCGGACTGCCGCAGGAGAAGGTGTACGTGAACATCGACCGTTACGGGAACACCTCGTCGGCCAGCATCCCGATCGCGCTCGACGAGTGCGTGCGCAGCGGTCGTCTCAAGCAGGGCGACAAGCTGGGCATCGCGGCGTTCGGCGGCGGTGCCACGTGGGGCGCGGCCACGATGACGTGGACCATCCCCGCGGAGGCGGTCGCGCGTGCGGTCGCCTCCGAGGCGGCCGAGCAGGAGACCGTCGCGTGAGACTCGCATTCCTCTTCCCGGGGCAGGGCGCGCAGGCCGTCGGCATGGGCAAGGCGCTCGCCGAGGCGTTCCCCGAATCCCGCGAGGCGTTCGCGACCGCCGACCGCGTGCTGGGCTTCGGCCTCACCGAGCTGTGCTGGAACGGTCCGGCCGAGGACCTCAAGAAGAGCAAGAACACGCAGCCCGCGCTGCTCACGCACAGCGTGGCCGCGTGGCGCCTGCTCGACGCCGTGGGCGTGAAGCCGGACTTCGTCGCGGGCCACAGCCTGGGCGAGTACTCGGCGTGCGTGGCGGCGGGTGCGTTGTCCTTCGAGGACGCGCTCGTGCTCACGCGCCGCCGTGGTGAACTCATGTACGAGGCCGGGCTCGCGAACCCCGGCGCCATGGCCGCCGTGCTCGGACTGGGCGCGGCCGAGGTCGAGGCCGCGTGCGCCGAGGCCGCCTCGGCGGGTGTGGTGCGTGCGGCGAACCTCAACGCGCCCGGTCAGGTCGTGATCTCGGGCGAGCCCGCCGCGGTGGACGCGGCCTGCGAGCGCGCCAAGGCGCGCGGCGCGAAGCGCGCCATCAAGCTCGAGGTGAGCGGGGCCTTCCATTCGCCGCTCATGGCCCCGGCCGCTGCCGGGCTGCGCGAGGCGCTGTCGGCCGTGACGATCCGTGACGCCCGTTGCCCCATCGTGAGCAACGCGTGGGCGCGACCGGTCGTGCGCGCCGACCAGATCCGTGCCGCGCTCGAGGAGCAGCTGCTCGCCAGCGTGCGCTGGGAGGAGTCCATGCGGCTCCTGCGCATCGAGGGCGTCGAGGGATTCGTGGAACTGGGCACGGGCAAGGTGCTGCGCGGACTGCTGCGCACTCTCGACCCGGCCGCGACGAGTTGGAACATCGAGGATCCCGAGAGCCTGGCCGCGACGCGCGCCGCGCTCGAAGGGGCCGGGAGGACGGCATGAGCGGCACGACCGCACGGGAGTTCGAGTCGCAGGTCGCCTTCGTGACCGGCGGCGCCACCGGCATCGGGCTCGCGGTCTCGCGCCTGCTCGCCTCGCGCGGGGCGACCGTCGCGATCTTCGCGCGCAACGTGGCGCGGGCCGAGGAGGCCGCGGCCGCGATCCGCGCCGAGGGTGGCGTGGCGCACGCGTTCGCCACCGACATCTCGAGCACCGAGTCGGTCGAGGCCGCCTTCGGGAAGGCGCTCGAGACGCTGGGGCGCGTGGACGTGCTCGTGAACAACGCCGGCCTCACGCGCGACGGGCTGTTCATGCGCATGAGCGACGAGCAGTGGAACGAGGTCCTGAACACGAACCTCACCGGGGCGTTCCGCTGCTGCCGCGCGGTCGCGCGTCCCATGATGAAGGCCCGTTCGGGCCGCATCGTGAACCTGTCGTCGGTGGTGGCGCTCATGGGCAACGCCGGCCAGGCGAACTACTGTGCCAGCAAGGCCGGCCTGCTCGGACTCACCAAGTCGCTCGCACGCGAGCTCGCCTCGCGCGGCGTCACGGTCAACGCCGTCTGCCCGGGCTTCATCGCCACCGACATGACGGCGGTCCTGCCCGAGAACGTGCAGGCCGATCTCAAGGCCCGTGTCCCGTTGGGCCGCCTCGGCACCCCCGAGGAAGTCGCGGAGGTCATCGCGTTCCTCGCGTCCCCGCGTGCGGGATACGTCACCGGCCAGACCTGGACGGTGGACGGCGGCATGGTCATGGAGTGAACGCAGTACCGTAACCCAACCCAGGAGGGAACAGTCCCATGGCATTCGACGAAGCGAAGGTCAAGGAGATCATCGCGCGCGAACTCGAGGTCGAGATCTCGAAGGTCGTGCCCGAGGCGAAGTTCATCGAGGACCTGAACGCGGACTCGCTCGACACGGTCGAGCTGGTGATGGCGCTCGAGGAGGAGTTCGGCGTCGAGATCCCCGACGAGGACGCGGACAAGCTCAAGTCCGTCGGCGACGCGCTCAACTACCTGAAGCAGCGTTCGGCCTGATGACCCCGACGGGTCATGGGCCGGGCACGGGTTCCCGCGCCGCGGCCGACACGTTCGCGCCGGCGCGGGGACTCGACCCGCTCGCAACCCTCACCCCACAGGAGAGCAGCGACACATGAACGGCAACGCCCCACGCGTGTTCGTGACCGGAGCGGGAGTGGTCTCGCCGGTCGGGAACAACGTCGAGGACTGCTGGCAGAGCCTGGTGAACGGCAAGTCCGGCGCCGGACCCATCACGCGATTCGACGCGTCCGACTACGAGACGCGCTTCGCGTGCGAGGTGAAGGACTTCTCGTTCGAGGGTGTCCTCGACCGCAAGGAGGCGAAGCGGATGGACCGCTTCGTCCAGTTCGCGGTCGTGGCCGCCCATGAGGCGCTGCGTTCGGCGGGCCTCGGGGACTCGCGCCCCGATCCCGAGCGGATCGGCGTGGTCGTGGGCAGCGGCATCGGCGGCATGGAGACCTTCGAGGAGCAGCACACCACGCTCCTGCAGAAGGGCCACCGTCGGGTCAGCCCGTTCTTCATCCCCATGATGATCTCGGACATGGCCGCGGGGCAGGTGTCGCTCACGTTCGGGCTGAAGGGCCCGAACTTCGGCACCGTGTCCGCCTGCGCGTCCGGCGCCCACGCCATCGGCGAGGCGCTGCGACTGCTCCGGGCCGGCGATGCCGACGTCATCGTGTGCGGCGGTGCCGAGTCCACCATCACGCCCATGGCGGTGGCGGGCTTCGGCAACATGCGCGCACTCTCCACCCGTAACGACGACCCGCAGCGCGCGAGCCGTCCGTTCGATGTCGGACGCGACGGTTTCGTGATCGGCGAGGGAGCCGGCATCCTCGTGCTCGAGACGGAGGCCCACGCGAAGGCGCGTGGCGCCCAGCCGATCTGCGAGCTCGCGGGCTACGGCGCCTCGGGCGACGCGTACCACATCACCTCCCCCTGCGTGGACGGCGAGGGCGCGGCGCGTGCCATGAAGCGCGCGCTCGCGGACGCCGCCATGTCGTTGGACGAGGTGGGGTACGTCAACGCTCACGGTACCTCCACCCCGGCCGGGGATCCCATCGAGGTGAACGCGGTGAAGACGGTCTTCGGTGACCATGCCCGCCGCCTCTGGATGGGATCCACGAAGTCCATGACCGGGCATCTGCTGGGCGCCGCCGGCGGCCTCGAGGCCGTCGTCTGCGCGCTCGCCCTGCAGCGGGGGATCGTGCCACCCACCATCAATCTGGAAACACCGGATCCCCAATGCGATCTCGATCTGGTTCCGAACACGGCCCGGAACGCGAAGTTGAAGGCCGTGATGTCGAACTCCTTTGGGTTCGGCGGACACAACGTCAGTCTGGTGATGAGGGCCGTGTCGTAAGGGCCCGCAGTCGCCGGCGCGGGGGGCGGGGTCGTCGTCGGACCCGTCCGGCCCCCGAGGTCATGGAGCCGAAGCGCTCGTTCTGGGGCTGGCTGCGCTCGCTGTTCGGGGGCGTGCGGCCGGCACCCAGCCGCGAGCAGGCCCTGAACGCGCAGGAACAGCGCGTGATGGCGGAGTTCTGCCGTCACTTCGGTGTCCCGTTCCGCGACGTGGCGCTGCTCAAGCTGGCGCTCACGCACCGCTCGTACCTGAGCGTGACCGGCATGGGCCCGCGCGAATCGAACGAGCGTCTCGAGTTCCTCGGGGACTCGGTGCTCGGGCTCGTGACGAGCGAGTTCCTGTATCGCCGTCATCCCGACGAGCACGAGGGGCACCTCACCAAGGTGAAGTCGCTGCTCGTTTCGAAGGCGATCCTGTCCCGGCGCGCGCTGCGCATGGGGCTGGGGCGGTTCGTGCTCATGAGCCACTCCGAGGTGGAGTCGGGTGGCCGGCAGCGGCTGTCCATCCTCGCCGACGCGTTCGAGTCGGTGCTGGGGGCGATCTACCTCGACCAGGGTTTCGAGGCGGCGCGCACGTTCATCCACAAGCATCTGCTCTCGGAGTCCGACGCCATCGCCTCGGACAAGCGCCACACGAACTACAAGAGCCATCTGCAGGAGTACGTGCAGACCACGTTCCGCACCCATCCCTCGTACCGCATCCGCAGCGAGGTGGGCCCCGACCATTCCAAGTTCTTCATGGTCGAGGTCATGGTGGGGCGCCGCACGCTGGGCGAGGGCCGCGGGCATAACAAGAAGGAGGCCGAGCAGGCCGCCGCGCGCGACGCGCTCGAGAAGGTCGAGCGCATGCGACGCTCGGTGCTCGAGGACGAGGGTCGCGACGAGGACGAGGACGAGGCGCCGGTCGCGCGTCCCGAGCCCCGCGAGTCGCGTCGCGAGTCGCGGCGTGAGCGTGACGGCCGCACGGAGTCGCCGCGCCATGCGGCGCCGCCGCCGGTCGCGCGCGAGCCCGAGCCGGTCGAGGACGAGGCCGAGGACGACGATCGCGAGTCCGACGCGTCGGCCGCCGAGGACGGGGGCCGTCGCCGCCGTCGTCGTCGCGGCGGTCGCCGTCGCGGTGGTCGCGACGAGGCCGCGAGCGCGCCGTCGGTCGAGCCGGGTCCGTCCGACGAGGACGAGGCGGTGCTCGAGGAGGTGCGGGAACTCGTCGGTGAGGATGCGAGCGATGAGGTGCTCGCCGAACTCGAGGCGCTCGAGCCCGCGCCCGAGGTCGTGCCTGCACCCCCGGCACCGGTCGCGCCCGCACCCGTGGCCCCTGCGCCGCCTCGGCCCGCTGCGCTGTCCGCGCCCGCGGCGGCCCCGGCCTTCGGTCGTGGGCGTCGTCGGGTCGCTCCCGCCGCGCCGGTGGCCCCGAGCGGTCCCGTTCCGGGGCCCGTCGCGGACGAGGCGCGCGCGGTGGATCCGTTCGCGTCCGAGCCCGAGCCACCCGCTCCTCCGGTGGTGGACGTGCCCGATGCCGAGCCCGAGCCCGAGTCGGCCGAGGATGCGGCCGCTCGCGAGGCGCGCATCGCCGAGATGGAGCGCGCGTACGACAGCTTCGGTCGTCGCGGCGCTTCGGGTTCGGGGCGTCGCGGACGTCGTCGCTGACGTCCGGTGTCGCGCCGGGGGCGGTCCGTCCCCGGCGCGGCATGCTAGACTCGACGCGATGAATCGGATCCCTCGCCTCGCGCTCGTCGCTGTGCTCTCGTGCCTCGCCCTGGCCGCTCCCGTGCGGGCCGCGGTCGCGCGCCCGGACAGCACGCAGAGTCGGTTCCCCAGCGAGGAGGCGCTGCGTCGCTACCTCGTGGGGCGCATGCTCGAGCAGCAGGGGCGGCTGCAGGAGGCGCTCGGCGAGTACTACCGGGCACTCGCGCTCGATCCGCGTTCGTCCGACCTGCTCGTGCGCGTGAGCGAGCTGTCCGCGCAGCTCGGCGACCCCACGCGTTCGCTCGAGTACGCCGAGCGCGCACTGGTGCGCGACCCCGACGACTGGCGGGCGCTGTGGCTGCAGGGTGCGGCACGATTCAGCATGGGACGCACGGGCGAGGCGCTCGCACCGCTCGAGCGTGCCTGCGAGCTGGACTCCACGCAGGCCGAGGTGTTGCGCACGACCGCGCGCGTCGCCGAGACCGTGCGGCGCCCCGACGTGGCCGAGCGCGCGTGGCGCCGCTTGGCGTGGGTGGACCCCGAGGACGGCGAGGCGTGGTTCCAGGTCGCCGCCGCGCAGGCGCGCCGCGGGGACTTCGCGAACGCCGAGGCCTCGCTGGAGCGCGCGCTCGAGCTCAACCCGGCGCGGCCGGGTTCGTTGTTCCTGCTCGCATGGGTGCAGGAGAGTGCAGGAGAGTCGCGGGCGCGTGCCCGAGGCGATCGAGACCTACCTCGAGCACCTCGAGATGCACCCCGACGACACCGCGACGCGCCGTCGTCTGGTGGGCCTGTTCGTGCGCGCCGATCGTGCCGCCGACGCCTACGATCAGGCGGTGATCGTGCAGCGCGCGCAGCCCGACGAGCCCGAGGGCCTGCAGGTGCTCGCCGACCTCGCGTTCCGTATCGGCCGTGTGGCCGACGCCGAGCGCGCGTTGGCCCGACTGCGCGAGGGGAGCCCGGGTCTGCCCGACGGCACCGCGCGTGCGATCGTGATCCTGTTGCGCCACGACCGTGGCCGCGAGGCGGCGCGCATCGCCGACGAGTGGATGCGCGCCCATCCCGCGGACCCCGCGGGTGCGTTGCTCGCAACGCGTGCGTGGGCGGCCGCGGGTCGTCCCGATTCCGCGGTGGTGCGCGCGCGTCGCGCGGTGGCGCTCGCACCGGATTCGGTCGAGACGCGTCGCACGCTGGCGCGCACGCTGCAGGAGGCGCGTCGCTTCCCCGAGGCCGAGGCCGCGTGGCAGGACCTGCGTCGTCTGCAGCCCGACGAGCCCGGCGTGTGGCTCGAGCTCGGCGCCTGCCGCGACCGTGCCGGCGACGTCGAGGGCGCGCTCGCGGCCGGCCGCGAGGCGCTGCGCATGGCCCCCGATTGGCCGCCCGCGCTCAACTTCGTGGGCTACGTGCTCGCCGA
>JBEGJG010000011.1:0-19549 GCA_041184705.1 Candidatus Eiseniibacteriota bacterium | reverse complement strand
ACGTTGACGAGCTGGCCGTTGCCACCGGCGCTCGTGGGCTTGGGGTCGAGGATGCCGTTGCCGCCGGTGTGGAAGGTGGGATCGTCCACGAACGCGGTCAGCGGGATCGAGATGCGCTGCCAGCCCCCGCCCGCGATGGCGCCGGCGCCGCTCGAGGCGACGTTGAGGACGTACTGGAACTCGTCGTCGAGACCGTTGGGCGTGGACGGGATGACGTTGTCGCCGTTGTCATCGTCCTGCAGGTTGAGCTCGAGCCGGTAGGACTGCCCGGCGTCGGGGCGGATCCACATCGTGAAATGGGTCATGCCCGTGAGGTCGAGCGGGCGCGTGCGACCGAAGCCGCCCACGTAACCCGCCGCACCGTTCGAGCTGTAGTTCGCACCGAGCGAGGCGCGACACCCGTCCGACGGGGGCAGGTCGGTGAGGCTGCCGCTCACCCCGCCCGAACCCACGGTGCCGTTGAAGGCGAACCAGCCGTTCGCACCCGGCGAGCCGTGATCCATGCCGTCGAACACCTTCACGCACGCACTCACGTCGGGACGCTGGTACACGCGCACGTAATCCACCTGATAACGCTGCGGCAGGACCGTGCTGGCGTCGGGATTGCCGGGCAGGTTGCCGCCCACGGCGAGGTTCAGGATGAGGTGGAACATCTGGTCGAACGGTGCCGGGTAGCCGCCGCCCGCCGACCACCACTCGCGCTGCGTGCGGTACAGCACGCCGTCCACGTACCAGCGCATCTCGCACGGCTCCCACTCGAACGCGTAGTCGTGGAAGTCCGCGGCGAGGTTGACGCCGGGGAACACCTGCGTCGCACCCGACTGCGTGTTGCCGGGCCATGCGCCACCGAAGTGGGTGGTGCCGAGCACGCGGTCGGTCTGGTGACCGAGGTACTCGAGGATGTCGATCTCGCCGCTCGCCGCCCAACCCCCGTAGGTCTCGGTCGTGGGCAGCATCCAGAACGCGGCCCACATGCCACGCCCCACCGGCATCTTGGCGCGCATCTCGATGCGCCCGTACTTCCAGTCGCCGCGCAGTCGCGAGCGGATGCGCGACGAGGTGTAGCTCTGGCCACCGAAGTTCTCGCGCTTGGCGGTGATCGAGAGCACGCCACCGGCGACCGAGGTGTTCTCGGCCCGGTAGTACTGCAGCTCGTTGTTGCCCCAGCCGCACAGCGACGGGCACCCGGTCCCGATCTGGTGCTCCCACTTGGTGAGGTCGAGCGTGGTGCCGTTGAACTCGTCGGCCCACACCAGGTTCCAGGTCTGGGCGCGCGCCGAGGCAGGCGCGAGCAGCGCGCACAGGGCGAGCAGCGGCAGCACGAGGCGGGCGGTGCGGTACATGGGGGCTCCGAGGGACGGGGCGCGAGGATGGGGCGACTCGACGGATGGGCCGCCCTTATTGTGACGGATGCGTGAGCCCGAGTCTATTCGGCAGCCGAACAAAGTTCGTCCGGGTCCGGGGCCCTGAACCGCACCGGCAGGACGCCACCAACTCATTGATATACAATCAGTTGAATAGGTTCAGGTGGGCGGCGGACCCGGCTCGGCCCCCCGGCGCCCGGGACCGGAAAGCCTGCCGGACCTTCCTCCACACGTCTATCCGCTTGCAGCCCAGCACGATACGTCTGCTCGAGCCCCCTCCGGCTGCCCGATCGGCTCCCGCGCGTCACTCGGACGCCCCTCAGGCTCCCGCCCCTCCACCGACGCACGACGCCCCGGACCGCTCGGGTCCGGGGCGTCGGTGCTTCTCGGGTCGGGCTCGGCTCAGGCCGCGCGATCCTCGCCCTCGTCGAGGCCCTCGAGGTCCTCATGGTCCGTGAACGGCACGTCGAACTCGTCCCCGGCGATGTCGAACGCCAGTTCGGGGTTGTCCGCGCCCGCCTGCACCACGTCGAGACCCTCGTCGGCCGAGATCTCGCCCGGGCTCTCCCAGCGGTCGCGCAGGTAGAGGTTCAGCGCGGCCAGATCGCGACGGGCGTGCTGGTGGCCGGGGTTGATCCACAGCGTGTGACGGAGCAGACGCACGGCGTCCTCGACCGAACCGAACTCGAAGCAGGCCGAGGCGGCGGTGTAGAACAGAGCCGGGTGGTGCGGCGACATCGAGAGTCCGCGCAGCGCACGGGCCAGCGCCTCGCGCGCATCCCCGTCCTCGAGCGCGGCGGTCGCGGCGCGCGCGATGAAACGGGCCGCCTCGGCATCGGGGGGCGTCTCGAGCCCCGGGATGTGCATACGCAGTTCCTGCGTGAGGCGACGGAGCGACAGCGACACGAACGGCTCGAGGCGGGGCCCGGCGCCGGAGGCGACACGATCGGCGAGACGGGCGAGAGCGTCGAGCAGTTCATCCATGCTCGGGTGCGTGGATTCCGACATGATGACCTCACGTTCCGGAGGGCGGAGGGTCGCGGCCGTCTGCCGTGACCCCGAGAGGGCGCCACCGAGGGAAGTCATCGGCGCCGACACTCCGGGACTGAAGCCCCGATCGCGATCACGACACGAATTCCACCCGCGCTGGTCGCGCGAGACCACACAATCACCGCTCCCCCTCCGGGGCATGAGGGTGCGGAGCGCGGCGCTCTGCTAGGCTCATGCCGTGCGTGCCCTTCTCCCCTGGCTCCTGATCTGCGCGACGCTGTCGTCCTGCGCCCCGGCGGGCGACGGCGGTGTCGTGTCGGAGGGTCGCCGCTGGTTCGGCTCGCTCACGCCGCCGGTGGGCCAGGTGTTCCGCTTCAACCTCGGCACCGAACCCGAGCTGCGCGACCCCGGCGTGATGGGCGGCCAGCCCGACGGCCGTTTCGCGCGCATGGTGTTCGAGGGGCTCACGGTCAACGACGCGCGCACGCTCGAGCCGCTGCCCGGTCAGGCCCGCGCCTGGACGATCAGCCCCGACGGCCTCGTCTACACCTTCCACATGCGGCCCGGTCTGGTGTGGTCGGACGGCACGCCGCTCACCGCGCACGACTTCGTGTGGTCGTGGCGCCGTGTGCTCGCGCCCGAGACCGCGGCGCGCAACGCCAGCCTGCTCTACCCCATCCGCGGGGCCGAGGCGTTCAACAAGGGCGAGAGCGACGGCTCCGACCTCGGACTGGCCGCGCCCGACGACTCGACGTTCGTCGTGACGCTCGGGCATCCGACCGCGTACTTCCTGTTCCTCACCACGTACTACGTGTTCATGCCGGTGCCGCGCCACGTCATCGAGCGTCACGGCGTGCGCTGGACGCTGCCCGCGAACCTCGTGGGCAACGGCGCGTTCCGCTGGACGTTCTGGCGACAGAACGACCGCTACGAGTTCGTGCCCTCGCCCACCTACTGGGATCGCGCCCACGTGCGGCTCGAACGCGTCATCGCGTACACCGTGGACGACCTCAACACGAGCAGCAACCTGTACAAGTCGGGGGCGACGGACTGGAACCCCAGCGGCTACATCCCGTCGCCGTGGCTCGCGTACATGAAGCCGTACGCCGACTACCGCACCGACCGCTACCAGGGCACGTACTTCTACAGCTTCAACACCACGCGCGCCCCGTTCGACGACGTGCGCGTGCGGCGCGCGCTCATGCTGGCGGTGGACCGCGAGACGATCGCACGCGACCTGCTCAAGGGCAGTCGCGAACCGTGGGGCCGCATCACGCCCGCGGGTTACCCCGGCTACGAGGGTCCGCCGCAGGTGGGCTATGACCCCGAGCGCGCCCGCGCGCTGCTCGCTCAAGCCGGTTACCCGGAGGGCCGTGGGTTCCCGCGCGTCTCGCTGCTGTTCAACACGAGCGAGGACCATCGCCGCATCGCCGAGGCCATCCAGGCCATGTGGAAGCGCGACCTCGGCATCACGGTCGAGCTGTCGAACCAGGAGTGGGGCTCGTACCTGCAGGCCACGCAGGCGCTGCGTTACGACATCGCGCGCCGCTCGTGGATCGGCGACTACCTCGACCCCAACACCTTCCTGCAGATGCTCATGGGCGGCGACGGCAACAACCGCACGGGCTGGTCCGACCCGCGTTACGACGCGCTGCTGCGCGAGGCCGCGCGCACGCTCGAGCCCGCCCAGCGCCTGCGCATGCTCGCCGAGGCCGAGGCGCTCGCGCTCGACGCGGCGGTGTTCCTGCCCATCTACCATTACTCGACCACCGAACTGGTGAAGCCCTGGGTGCGCGGACTCCACCCCACCGTGCTCGACGTGCACCCGCTGCGCCACGTCTGGATCGACCACGACTGGCGTCGCAACCTCGAGGCCCGCCCGTGATCGCGTTCATCCTGCGCCGCGTGCTGCTCATGGTGCCCACGCTGCTCGTCATCGCGACGCTCACGTTCGTGATGATGCGACTCGCGCCGGGCGGCCCGTTCATGAGCGACAAGGAGATGCCGGCGCGCGCCAAGCAGGAGCTCATGCAGCGCTACGGGCTCGACCGTCCGCTGCACGAGCAGTACCTCGCGTTCCTCGGCAACGCGGTGCGACTCGAGTTCGGGCCCTCGTACAAGTACCCCGACCGCGAGGTGCGCGACATCATCGTGCAGGGCTTCGTGGTCTCGGCCGAACTCGGGGGTTGGGCGATGCTCGTCGCATTGGTGTTCGGCGTGCCGTTCGGCGTGCTCGCGGCCGTGCGCCAGAACCGGCCCGAGGACTTCGCCATCATGACCCTCGCGCTCGCGGGCGTCTCGGTGCCCGCGTTCGTGCTGGGCCCGGTGCTCGTGCTCGTGTTCGCACTCACGTTGACGTGGTTCCCGGCCGCGCTGTGGACCGGCCCCGAATCGCGCGTGCTGCCGGTGCTCGCCCTGTCCGTGGCGTACATCGCCTACATCGCGCGTCTCACCCGCGCCGGCATGCTCGAGGTGCTGCAGCAGGACTACATCCGCACCGCGCGCGCCAAGGGCCTGCGCGAGCGCGCCGTCGTGCTGGGGCACGCGCTGCAGCTCGGCGTGCTTCCGGTCGTGTCCTATCTGGGACCGGCCGCGGCCCGCATCCTCATGGGCTCGATCGTCATCGAGCAGATCTTCGCCGTGCCCGGGCTGGGCCGCTACCTCGTGATCGGCGCGATCAACCGCGACTACACGCTGGTGCTCGGCGTGGTGCTGTTCTACGCCACGTTCCTCATGGTCCTCAACCTGCTCGTGGACCTCGCCTACCAGCGCCTCGACCCGCGCGTGGAGCTCGCATGAGCATCGGCATCGCCCCGCCCGCCGTGCAGGCCGCGCCGCGCCCCGGCCGCAGCCTGTGGTCCGACGCCTGGCGTCGTCTGCGCCGCAACCGCATGGCGGTCGGCTCCGCCGTGTTCCTGCTCGTCCTGGGCGCGGTCGCCGCGCTCGCACCGTGGTTGCCCGGCCTCGCCGATCCGGCCGCGCAGGACCTCGCGCTCGGCGCCACACCGCCCTCGCCCGCGCACTGGTTCGGCACCGACGAGTTGGGCCGCGACCTGTTCTCGCGCGTCCTCCACGGCGGCCGCATCTCGCTGCTCGTGGGTCTGGTCGGCACGTTCGTGTCGCTCGTGGTCGGCGTCACGTGGGGCGCGATCGCCGGCTACGTGGGTGGCCGCGTGGACGACGTGATGATGCGCGTCGTGGACGTGCTGTACGCCCTTCCCTACATCTTCCTCGTCATCCTGCTGCTCGTGTTCTTCTCGAAGAGCCTCGTCATGCTGTTCGTCGCGCTCGGGCTCGTGCAGTGGCTGACGATGGCGCGCATCGTGCGAGGTCAGGTGCTGTCGCTCAAGCAGCAGACGTTCGTCGAGGCGGCGCGCGGTCTGGGCGCGAGCGGTGCGGCGATCGTGTTCCGTCACCTCGTGCCGAACACGCTCGGCCCGGTCATCGTGTACACCACGCTCACCGTGCCCGCGGTGATCCTCCAGGAGGCGTTCCTCAGCTTCCTCGGACTCGGCGTGCAGCCGCCCGACGCGTCGTGGGGCACGCTCGTCTCCGACGGCGCGCGCGCACTCGCGCTGTTCCCGTGGCTCGTGACGTTCCCGGGCCTGGCGATGTCGCTCACGCTGCTCGCGTTCAACTTCCTCGGCGACGGGCTGCGCGACGCCCTCGACCCGAAGGGCCGGCGCGACTCCTCCTAGCCACCCGCGAAGGAACGGAAGCGGCCCCTTCCCGAACCGTTCCGAGTGGACCCCTGATACCAAAGTCGGGTGGTGGCACGGTGATTGCGAGTCATACCACCTCGGAACATGACCCCGAGGAATCACCCCGGGGCCCCGAGCCTTCAACCGGGAGCCGAACGTGGATCTCAAGCACCCTGTCCCGCACGATGTGAAGAATGGTAACGGCCTGCACGGACGTGGGATGCCCATTCGAGTGGTGGTCGCCGACAACAGCCCGCTGGACCGTGCCGCCCTGGCCATGCTGGTCGCCAGCTGGCCCGAGTACCGCGTGGTCGCGGAGACCTCCACGACTGACGAAACGTCAGACGCCTGCCGTCAGCTCGCCCCCGACGTCGTGCTGATGAGCCCGACCCTGCCGACGACCACCGCCCACCCCGTGCTGCAGCTTCGCAAGGACGCCCCGCAGCAGCGCATCCTCGTCCTGGCCGACCGCCCCCGGACCGCCTGCGCCTCGATGCTCGCCATCGAGCGTGCGCAGACCGCCGGCCGCCTCGACTCGACCGTGCGCTCCACGGTCTCCGACTGCCTGCACCTCGCGGCCGACTGCGGCGCCGAGGGCACGCTGCGCCGCGACGCCGGCCCCGAGAAGCTGCGCGAGATGCTGCTGCGCGTCGCGCGTGGCGAACAGGTCCGCGAGACCGACGCGCTCATCCCGGCGAAGCGCAACGACCATCGTGCACTCTCGCCGCGCGAGACCGAGGTCACCACGCTGCTCGCCGAGGGTCGCTCCAACAAGGAGATCGCGCAGTACCTCGACGTGAGCGAGCCGACGGTGAAGAAGCACATCGGTCACGTGCTGCGGAAGCTCGGCCTGCAGGACCGCCTGCAGGTGGCGCTCTACGTCTCGCGCCACCCCGAGTTCATCACCGAGACCGCGCTCGTCGGCGCGCACGCCAACGGGGCGAACGGCGTGCACAGCCACTGACGCGCCGCGCATCACACGAGACACGAACGGGCGGGACCGCGAGGTCCCGCCCGTTCCGCATGACGCGGCCACCGCGCGCACGTCGCGGATCAGCCCGCGACCGGCTGGGCCCCGATCATGCGCGCGCGCTCCTCGTGCGTGGTGACGCGCTTGGCGCGGATGAGCTCGCGCGCCCACTCGAGTCGCTCGTGGATGTTGATGAACAGCACCCCGTGCACGACCTCGTCACGCATGTAGTACAGCACGCCGCGCTGACCGGGCTCGACCCACATCAACTCGGTGTCCAGGCGCGCCCACAGCTCGCCCACGCCCTCGAACTGCATCTCGCCGACGCGGAACCACTTGAGCGGCAGGTGGTCGTAGGGCACGGCGGCCCCCGCCATGTTGGCGCCCACCACGCGCCCGTGGCTCTCGGCGTGGTCGGCGCCCTCGATGCGCATGATCTGCCCGAGCGGCAGGCACGGGAACTCGGCCACGTCGCCCGCGGCCCAGACGTGGTCGTCCGAGGTGCGGCCGTACTCGTTCACCACGATGCCGTCGTCGATCCCGATGCCGGCGGCCTCGGCGAGCGCCACCACCGGCTCCCCGCCCTGATCCACCAGCACGAGCTGGGTCTCGAGCTCGCAGCCCAGATGGGTGCGCGCGCGCACCAGCCCCATGGACTCCTCGATCCGCTCGAGCACGTCGCCGGTCACCGTCTCGACACCCAGGTCGCGCAGGTACTCGAGCAGCGGCAGCCCGAGCTCGCGCGGCAGCAATCGGTGCAGCGGGTACTCGTCGCCCAACACGAGCGTGATGCCGATCCCGCGTGAGCGCAGCGCGGCCGCCATCTCGATGCTCGTGAAGCCACCCCCGACCAGCGTGACGTGCTGCAGCCGGTCCATGCGCGCCTCGAGCGAGAGGTAATCCTCGAGGTCCCGGAAGTAGCCGACGCCGGGCGTCTCGGCGCCCTCGGCGCGCAAACGGCGCGGCCGGCAGCCGGTCGCGAGCAGCAGGTCGCCGTACTCGAACGCCTCGCCACGCTCGTCGAACACCGTACGGCGCTCGGCATCCACCTCGACCACCTCGTGACGCAACCGCACCTCGACCTGATGCTCGGCGTACCACGCGTCATCGTGGACCGGCAGGCGCTCGATCGTCGCCGTGCCGTACCACAGGTCCTTGCTCAGGAGCGGTCTGCGGTACGGGAGGTGGTTCTCGCGCGTCAGGAGCACGATGCCGCCCTCGCGATCGCGCGAGCGGATGCCCTCGATGGCCGCGGCCGCGGTGTAGCCGCCGCCGACGATGCAGTAACGGGTCTTCACGGGATGGCGCTCCTCGGGTGGACCGCGAGTCTAGACGCTCGCGCGCGAGGCGTCAGCCCCGGGATGCGTCAGACCGCATCATCCACAGGTAGCACGCGGCGGGCCACGTCCCCGGCGTGCAGGTCCATGAGGGCGTGGATGAGCATGGCCGGCAGCACCGAACCGCTCACCACCACGACGCCGGTGAAGAACGCACCCGCGAACCCCGTCTTGAGCACGCCCGCGCGGCCCTGATAGGCGTGCGCCAGACCGAAGAGCGCGGCCTGCGTGGCGAGCGCCAGCATGGGCGGCATGAAGTGCCCGAGGTACCAGACCAGGAACCCGCGGAAAAGCAGCTCCTCGCACACGCCGGCGGTCACCGCGAGCACGGCGAAGAACCGCCCCTCGGCCGCGGTGCGCGGCAGCAGACGCTCGAGCCCGGTCAACTGCTGGCGGGCCCGCTCGCGGGCCTCGGGTTCGTGGTCGAGTCGCGAACGCGTCCGCAGCACCAGCGACACGATGGTGGCGAGCCCGACCAGCACCCCGGCCAGCCCGGGCGTGGGCTCGAGACGCAGGTGCAGCCCGATCGGACTGCGATGGTTCATCCACCACAGCAGCGCCACGGCGGCCACCAGCGTCCACTGCATGAGGATCGCCCGCGTCCACAGGGTGCGGCGCACGCGCGGCACGTCGGAGGGTGCGGCGGTGCGCAGGTGGCGCATCATGACCCACGCGCGCAGCGGCAGGCCCACGGCGATCGCGAACGCGAGCAGATGGTCGGCGGAGGTCGGCATGGTGGCGTAGTGTAGCCGCATCCCCCGCACCCGCCCACCGCTCCCGGAGGATCCGAGATGTCCGCATCTGGCCGCCCCCTGCCCGTCCTCGCCTTACTGATCGCGTTCGCCGTCGCCGCCGCCCCCGCACCGAGCCCGGTGCGCCTCGCCTCGACGCGACCGATCGGAACCGCACTCGGCGACACCACGGTGCCGAGCGCGGCCGCGACCTGGGTGACGATGATCCGCGAGGCGCGCGAACGGGTGGACCTGTCGCACTTCTACCTGTCGCGCAAGAGCGGCGAGGCGCTCGACCCGGTGCTCGACGAACTCGGACGCGCCGCCGCACGCGGTGTGCGTGTGCGCCTGCTGCTCGATGCGGGCATGCACCGTACCTACCCGCAGCCGGCCGACTCGCTCGCTCGCGTCCCCGGCATCGCCGTGCGGCTCGTGGACTACCGTCGCCTCACGGGCGGCGTCCAGCACGCGAAGTACATGGTGGTGGACGGACGCGACGCGTGGATCGGCAGCCAGAACCTCGACTGGCGTGCGCTCTCGCACATCCACGAGCTCGGGGCGCGACTCGCGCTGCCCGAGGTGGCACGCGCGTTCGGCGACGTGTTCGAGCGCGACTGGATGGCCGCCGACACCACCGAGTCCGCACCCGCCGAGGTCCGCCCCGTGAGATGGCCGGTGCGCTTCGAGCAGGACGGCGAACGCGGCGAGGCGTGGGTGGGCGCGAGCCCGGTGCGCACGAACCCGCGCTCGGTGCTGTGGGACCGCGACCTGCTGCTGGAGCGCGTCCACCGCGCCGAGCGCGAGGTGTGCGCCATGATGCTGTCGTACGCCACGAGCGGATACGGCCTCACCGACTCCACGCTGCACCGCACGCTCATCGCGGCCGCCGAGCGCGGCGTGCGCGTGCGGCTCATCGTGTCCGACTGGGCGATCGGTGGACGCGGTGAGCGCGACCTGCGCGCGCTGGCGTCCGTGCCCGGGATCGAGGTGCGCATCTCGAGCGTGCCCGAGTGGAGCGGTGGCTACATCCCGTTCGCGCGCGTCGAGCACTGCAAGACCATGGTCGTGGACGGCACCTGGACTTGGATCGGCACGAGCAACTGGGACCCGTCCTACTTCATGAACTCGCGCAACCTCGGCGTGACGATTCGCCACGTCCCCACCGCACAGCGTGTGCGCGCGATCTTCGAGCGCAGTTGGACCGCACCGTCCGCGATCGCACTGGGCGAGGGCGTGACGATCCCGAAGCGCGTGCACGGCGAGACCCCGCCACCGGGCGTGCCGTTCTACGGCGAGTGACGTCGCCGCGGTCGTGACCGCACCGCTCGCGCCGCGACCGGCCACGTGCAGCGCGCCATGTCCACGCAACCGCGCGCGTCGAATCCCACGCCCTCGCGCTCGAGGCGCAGGCGCTGCGTGAGCGCACCGTCGGGATCGAGCCGCGCGAGCGACAACCGTCCACCGGCCGCCAGCACGCGATGCCAGGGCAACGGCGTGCCGTGCGGCAGCGCCCGCAGCGCGTAGCCCGCGACGCGCGGCGCGTGCGGCAGACCGGCGAGGGCCGCGACCTGCCCGTAGGTGGCGACGCGGCCGCGCGGGATGCGGCGCACGACCGCATGGATGCGCGCATAGGCGCTGGCCCGCGCGGGCGCGGCCGCGGTGCGTGACCGCGTGCGCACGCCTCGCGAACGCTCAGACGAGGCCATACCGCTCGCGCAGCATCGTGACGTGCGCCCGCTCGTGCCCCGCGATGACGTACGCGAGCGCGCGCACGCTGATGGGATGACCGTTGGCGGTGCCGCGACGGGCGAACGCCGCATCGTCGAACGACTCGAACAACGCGAGCGTCGCGGCCCGCACCGCGCGGTACTCCGCCACGAGGTCGGTGAGGCTGCGATCGTCGGCGTTCGACGAGGCCGCCCATGCGTCCTCGTCGAAGCCCGGCAGCGGGGTCGCATCGGCCCGTGCGATGCGCAGCGCGCGGTACGCGAACACGCGCTCGACGTCGCACACGTGCCCGACCACCTGTCGCACCGACCACTTGCCCGGTGCGTAGCGGAACGCCGCCTGCTCCCCGGTCGCGCCCGAGAGCAGGGCGGGCGTGCTCCGGGCGAGACCGCGCAGCGCCTCGAGCGCGTCGTCCTCGACCTGCGCGACGTAGCGCGCGTAGTACTCCGCGTGCTCGTCCGTGCCGGGGCGCGGCACCCGACGAGTCGTGCTCATGGCGCCACCACCACGACCGACTGCTGCGCGCCGCGCGCCGCGATCGTGCGGTCGTACATCCCGAACGTCTCGGTGGGGAGCGCGACGAACCGACCCGCGAGCTCGGGGCGCACGAGGTACTCGATCACCGTGGTGCCGGGCCCCACCGCGTCGAGGAAGAACACCGCCTCGCCGTCGCGCGACTCGGCCGACACGTTCCACGGTCGATCCACGCCCTCGGGCAGCACCTGATCCACCTCGAGCCCCGCGGGCACGGGGTCGCGCAGCGCCAACCAGCGCTGCTCGGTGGCGGTCGTCAGCGTGAGACGCACGAGCACGCCCTCGCCCACACGCAGCGGGGCGTCGGCGGCGATCGGCGAGGTGAGCCAGCGCGTGCGACCGCGACGATCGGTGGTGCGCACCGCGCGTCGGTACTCGCGGGTCACGGTGAGCGCGGAAGCCGTGCGCGGTCCCGGGCTGGGCACCTGCGACACCGCGAACCACGACCACCACACCGCGGTGCCCGCCGCGCCGCGGAACTCGAGCGCATGCCGACCCGGGGCGAGGCGATCGACCGGCACCGTCCAGCCCCCGTCCGCATCGGGCGCGAGCACGACGCCGTCCCAGCGCACCTCCACCGCCGCGGACGCCGTGGTCTCGGGCCGCACCACGAGCCAGCGCGCGAGCGCGCTCACGACCGAACCCGTGACTCGCGTCGAACCCCACTCGCGACCGTCGCGGCGCGCCGCGAGCCAACCCAGCGCCTCGACCGCGCGCGCGTCGTCGGGCGTCGCGCGCAGCGAGGCCTCGAGCAGCCACGCGGTGCGCTCGACCGCATCTCCGATCCACGCATCGCCGTCGGTCCCGGCCGCGAGTCCGCGGCCCCCGTCGGCGGCGGTGGTCGCTGACCACGCCGAGGCGAGCATGCGACGCGCCTCGTCGGTGAGTCCGAGGCGCGCGTACGCGAGCGCGGCCGCCGCACGACCACCGGGCGACAGACGCGGCTCCTGCGACGCGACGCTCGCGAGCACGCCGTCGAGCGCGCGTCGCAGATCGCCGAAGCGCTCGGCGTTCGCGCTTTCCTCGAACAGCGTCGCCACGCGCATGGCCCAGTAGGCCTGACCGTCGTCCGAGCGCAGTTCGCTCGACTGGCGCAACAGCCCGTAGTTCGCACCCTCGATCGTGCCGAGCGCGAGTTCGGGCTCGAGGCCGGCCCGTGCTGCGCGGGCGAGCGCCTCGACCGCCAGGGCGGACAGGTACGGATCGGGCTCGCCGCCCGACCACCACCCCCAACCGGGCTGCATGCCGCGCAACGTCGCCAGACGCTGGACGTGCGCCGCGAGTCGCCGACGCTCGCTCTCGTCGGGTCGCGCCGCACGCGCCTCGAGCCGGGCCAACGCCCCGAGTAGTGCGTTCGCGGTCTGCTCGCTGCAGCCGTACGGGTAGTCGCCGAGCCACGCGGCCGCACCGTCGAGCAACGCCCCGACCGACGTCGCGGCCTGAACACGCACCGTGCTGCCGACCCGCACGACGTCGCGCGGCAGCGTCACCGTGGTGACACCCGAACCGGTCCCCGCCGTACCCGCGCCCGAAGCGCGCAGCGCCACGGTGCGCGGACGCACCGGCACGGCCAGCTCGAGCGCATCGGCGTCGCGGCCCCCTTCCGCACGCAGGGTGAACGAGGCGCGGCCCGCGGAGGTCGCGGTCGCGCTCGCCTCGGGCACCGCCACCGACCAGCGTCGGCGCGCCTCGCCACGCGCCGCGATGCCATCGCTCCCCGACCCCGCACCGCGCAGCATCGCCGCACCGCTCACCGCGAGCGACTGCCGAACGTTCGGCAACGCGTCGTCGGTGCGGTTCGTGACCACCGAGACCAACTCCACCTCGTCGCCCGCGACCAGCGTGCGCGGCACCGAGAGGCGCGCGACGAGGTCCTTCGTGACGCGCGCTTCCGCGGTGGTCTCGCCCACGCGCGTGTCGGTGGTCGCCCCGCGCGCGGTCGCACGCCACGTCGTGAGGTTGTCGGGCCAGGTCAGCTCGACGCGCGCACGACCGTCGGCTCCGGTGCGCACGTCGGGCGCCCACAGCGCGACGTCGCGGAAGTCGCGCCGCACGTCGGGTTGATCGCCCTTGTCGGCGCCGCCGTAGTAGTACACGGGGAACGCGGCCACCGTGGTGACGGCGTTCGCGATGCGGCCGTAGAACACGTCGTGCGCGCGCGGGGTGCGGTCGGCGCGCAACTGGTAGATCGCCTCGTCCACCACGCCGAGCGCGAGCTCGGCCGGCACCGCGCGACCGTTCGCGTCGCGCGTCTCGACGTTCAGGACGGCACGCTCGCCCGGGCGGTACGACTCGCGATCGGGCGTGACGCGGATGGCGAGGTCGTGTCGGGGCGTGCGCACCGGGAGCTCGAGCGTGCGCGTCTGCACCTCGCGGCCGCGCCGCAGATGGAGCTTCACGAACAGATTGGGCCCCATGCCGACACGGATGGGCACGAGCACCAGTCCGGTCTGACCGGTGATGGGCTGCACGCGCAGCTCGTGCAGTTCGCGACCCTCGACGCTCACCAGCACGTTGGCGTCGCGCACGTCGGTGTTCACCAGGATGCGCGCGGTGTCGCCGGGCGACCACGCGTCACGGTCGGGCACGGCCTCGAACGACGGGTAACGGTAGGCGTGACTCCAGGCGCGCGGGTCGTGCACCCACAGCCCGGCCTCGCCCATCAGGCGCGTGCCGCGCTCGTCCTCGGCGCGTGCGCGCAGCGTCATGTGACCGCTGCGTGCGGTGCCCGGGGCCAGCGTCACGCGCGCGATCCCGCGCGCCGCGTCGGTCGTGGCGCGGGCGCTCGCGAGCGGGCGCGAACCGCGCGTCGCACGACGCTCGACCGGGTTCCACACCTCCTGCTCGAGGTCCACCGTGACCGCGGCCTGCACCGGACGTCCGAGCAGGTCGCTCACCGTCACCTCGGCGACCACGGGCTCGCCCGCCATGACGAGACGCGACACCGGACGCACCTGCACGCGGAACCGGCCGCGACCCATGAGCGCCGAACCGCGCGCGCTCACCACACGCTGCGCACCGTCGAGCACCTCGACCTCGAGCGAGAGCCGACGGTCGTACGCGACGCGCGCGGGCGTGAAGGCCAGCGACACACGACCGTCGAGGTCGGTGCGCGTCTCGCCCGACTGCAGCATGCGTCCGTAACCCGTGGGTTCCCCGTCGCGGCCGTTCGCCTCGCCCCACGGGTCCCACGCGCTCCACTCCACCGCGCGCTCGAGCCGCGACTCGAACAACGTCCAGCGCACGGTCGCGCCCACCACGGGGGCACCGAACAGGTAGTCGGCCGCGACGCGGAACCGCACGTCGTCACCGTTCACCGCGACCTCGCGCTCGGGGGCCACCGTGACGCGGAACTCCGGCTTGCGGTACTGCAGCACCGCGAACGGCGCGCTACCGCCGCTGTTTCCCGCCTCGGCGTACAGCGTCCACTCGCCGAGCGGCGCATCGGGAGGAATGGCGATCGAACCCGAAGCGGTCCCCGACGCCGACAGCTTCGTGGCGGGCACGGACAGCGACTGACCGGGACCGTCGAGCCGCAACGTCACCGAGGTCGCATCGGGCACGGTGTAGCCCTTCGCGCCGCCTCGGCGCGCGAACAACTTCCAGTTCACGGTCTGGCCCGGACGCACGAGCGGTCGGTCGGTGAACAGGAACGACTGGTCGCCACTGACCGCCGCACGACCCGCGAGCGGCGAGCGCACCATCGCCACCCCGGCGCGCTCGCTGATCGCCACCACGGTGACGTCGTCCGACGACGACACGGGCAACCACGCGAGCCCGTCGGGTCCGCTCAGCACCCCCGACGCCCCCGCGCCCGCGACCGCGCGCCGCAACGCGTCGGTGTCGGCGCCGTTGGCCACCGAGCCTGCGCGCAGCACGAATCGCACGCCGGGCAGCGGCGTGCCGGTGCGCAGCGAGCCCACCCACGCGGCGAGGCGCGTGCCCGAACGCTTCACGAGCACCGACAGGTCGCTGACGAAGAACAACTGACGACGCGCCAGCCCACCACCGCGCGCGGTGAGCACGTACGCCCCCGGCGCGAGCTCCATGGGCAGCGGCATGAGGGTCTCGCGCCACGCGAACGGCGAACCCGCGGGCAGTTCGTGCGTCCACGCCGCCACACGCTCGAGGCCCGCGGTGTCGGCCACGTCGGCACCCGGCACGCGGCCGTCGGTGAGGCGTGCGAGCGGGACGCGATGCAGCACGAGGTCGAGCGCCGCGATGCGGAACGCGCGCACGCCCAGCGACACGCGCGCCACGCTGCCGCCGTCGTCGGTGGGCTGCGGCACGAACACGTCGCGTTCGAGCACGAACGCCAACTGGCGCGCGCGCGGCCGCGCGACGAGCGCGATCCCGCCCACCGCGCGCCCCTCCTCGAGCACCACGCCGTCGCGCGCGGTCCCGGTCTCGAACCCGTCCTGCGCCAACTCGACGCGATAGCGACCCGGCGCGAGGTCCTCGAGCACGAACGCACCGTCGGCGTCGGTCGTGGTCACGCCCTCCGACGGTCCGCGCACCACGATCGTCGCACCCGCGACCGCGGTCGAGTCGTCGAGTCGCACCACGCCCGCGAGGCTCGCGGGCCGCACCAGCGTGATCGAGGCGGGCGTGGTCTCGCCGCGCCGCACGGGCAGCGCGCGCACCTCGTCGGGACGCAGCCCCGGCGCGTCCACCGACGCCGACCACGGACCGGCCGCGAGCCCCTCGAACGTCGCGCGCCCCTCGCGATCGGTGAAGCGCGGCTCGGGATCGCGACGATAGGTCTCCCACCACTGGTTGCCACGCTCGCGCCGCACCCCGACGCGCGCCCCCTCGAGCGGCCGACCGTCGCGTCCGAGCGCGGTCACCACCAGACGACCCGCACGATCGAGCGGCACGGCCAGACGGACCTCGCGCTGCGCGGCGGGGAACTGCCAGCTCTCGAGCGCCCAGTCGGTGTAGCCGTCGGCCGCGACCGTGAACTGCCACCAACGCTCGGCCGGCACGGCCTCGATCGCGAACTCGCCCTGCGCGTCGGTGCGCGCGCGGAAGAACCCGGGTCCACCGCCCGCGTTGCGCAACTCGACCTCGGCGTTCGCGATCGGGCGCTGCGACTCGGCGTCGGTGACGCGGCCCGTGATGCGCGAGGCGGCGAGCGCGGGAACGGACAGCAGCGCGAGCAGCGCGCCCGCGAGAGCGAGGGGGACGAACGACGACCGGGCACGGATCACGGACGGACCTCCGGTGGACGGGATGCGGTGCGGTCGGCGGCCACGACGGCCGGACCGGAGACGACGACAGCGGAGAAACGGGTGTAGCGGGCCTCGGACGCGGCCCCGAGCACGCCGATGCGGCGCGCCTCGGAGAGCGCCCACGACACGGTGCGCGCCTCACCGGGCAGGAACGCGACCGAGCCGCGATCGGTGGTCACACGCAGGCCCTCGCGCATGGGGTCCACGCCCCACGGTTCGGCGACCGGGCGTTCGTCGCCCACGAACGCCACGAGCACGCGCAACGCGTCGAGTTCGGTGGGCTCGATCGGCGGTCGGCGTCGATCCGAGACCATCGCCTCGGCGGCGACGCGACGCAGCGTCTCGGTGAGCGAGCCCTGCGACTCGTCGCTGCCGATGCAGGCGCGCGTGGTGGCCCCGCGGGCGAGCGTCACGAACACGGGACGCGGAGCCCCGGGCCACTCCGGCGCGAGCGTGCGCGTGGAGTCGCAGCGACCCGCGGCCACGCACAGCGCCTCGCGCACGGTCTCGAGCACGCGTCGCCCGGACTCGCCGCGCACGAGCGTGACGTAGGGCGCGAGTTCGGGTGACGGCGCGGCCGCGAGCGCGCTCGCGGGCAGGCTCAGCAGCGCGAGCAGGACGAGGGCGAACGGTCGCGGGCTCACGGGCGCACCCGCGTGGGCGGGTAGGTGTCGCGATGCACCACCTCGCGGCTCTCGCCCGCGGCGTCGCGACGCACGCGGAACAACGTCACCTCGCGGCCCGGGCCCGCGGCCGCGTCGTCGGCCGGCAGCGTGCGCGACTCGGAGTGCAGTTCGAAGGTCGCCTCGGGTTCCTCGGCGCCCTCGAAGCGCGCCACCACCGCGGCTCCGGTCACCGTGACGCGCAGTCGCACGCGCTGCCCGGTCGTGTTGCGCAGTCGCAGGTCCTTCGCGCGCCACGCGATGGTCGCGTCCTCCCCCAGCGCCACGTAGTCCACCGGCGACGAGTGACGCCAGCGTTCGACCACGTCGAAACCCGAGAGCAGCGCGGCCACGAACACGGTCGAGGCCACCTGGCACACGCCACCGCCGGTCTGCAGCTGACGCGTCTCGTGCAGGATCACGGGCGCGGCACGGTAACCGCGCTCGGGCGAACGCGGGCCCACCACCTCGTCGAACGACAGCACGTCGTCGGGTCCCACCACCACGCCGTCGAGGGCGGCGGCGGCCAGCCGCACGTTGAGCGTGCGGTCGGGCACGCTGCCGGTCATGGTGGTCGCGAAGTCGCCGAGCGCGACCGGGAACTCCTCCTCGCTGTCCGCACGCGCGACCGGCGATGCGAGCCACGCGCACAGCGCGAACGTGGCGAGGACGAGGCGCGGGAGCGGACGCATGGCGCGGATGCTACACGAGCCGCGACGTGCGCGGCACGCGGCTCAGGCCGGGACGCCGAGGGCCGCGCGCAGCTCGCGCGCGAGCGCGGCGTTCGTGGCGATCGCCCCGTCGCCGTGCGGCACTACGCGGCCCTGCCAATCGGTGAACACGCCGCCCGCCTCGTGCACGAGCACGCCCAGCGACATCGCGTCCCAGGCGGACAACGTGGCATCGGTCATGAGTTCCGCACGCCCGGTCGCGACCAGCAGGTAACCGTACGCGTCGCCCCACGTGCGCGCCTCGCGTGCACGCCCCGCGAGCGCGTGCCACGCGGCCCCGCGCGCGGGAGCGGTGCGGAAGCCGGCGTCGGTGGCGAGCACCGTGGCCTCGCTCACGCGGTCCACGTCCGAGACGCGGCACCGCGCGCCGTTCCACCAGCAGCCCTCACCTCGGGCCGCGACCACGAGTTCGTCCACCGCCGGGAACGCGGCCGCGCCCGCGAGCACCGTGTCGCCCTCGACCACCGCCACGAGCGTTCCCCACAGCGGCACGCCGCGCACGAAGGCCTTGGTCCCGTCGATGGGATCGAGGAACCACTGCCGACGCGCCTCGGGGCGCAACGCCCCGAACTCCTCGCCCACGATGCCGTCGGCGGGGAAGCGCTCCTCGATCCAGGCGCGCGCGAGCCGCTCGGCCGCGCGATCGGCCTCGGTGACGGGCGACCCGTCGGACTTGGACTCGACCGCGAGCGGGCCGCGGAACCGGCGCAGCGCCTCGGCACCCGCGAGTCTCGCCACCGCCTCGACCGCGACGCGCAGCGAATCGCTCATCGCGCCGCCCGACGTGCGCGGCGCGGGGACTCGACCGGCACGCGCGGAGCCGGTGCCACGGTGCGGCGCGATTCGCGCACGCTCGCGGCGCGGCGGAAGCACCCCACCTGATGATCGTTCACGAGTCCCATGGACTGCATCCACGCGTACACGATGGTCGGACCCACGAAGCGGAAACCGTGCGCGCGCAGCGCGGCCGAGAGCGCCTCGGACTCGGGCGTGCGCGCGGGCAGGTCGGCCAGTGCGTGCGGCGCGTTCACGATCGGCTTGCCACCCACGAACGACCACACGAACGCCGCGAAGCTGCCGTATCGGCGCTGGACCTCGAGCACCGCGCGCGCGTTGGTGATGGACGACTCGATCTTGAGCCGGTTGCGCACCAACCCGGCGTCGGCGAGCAGACGCTTCACGTCGGCGGCCCCGAAGCGCGCCACGCGGCGCGGATCGAAGCCGCGATAGGCGCGGCGATACGCCTCGCGCTTGCGCAGCACCGTGATCCACGACAGGCCGGCCTGCGCGCCCTCGAGCACGAGCTTCTCGAACGGCACGCCCCACTCGGTGTCGTGGTAGGCGTGGTAGAGCGGGTCGGTGAACCCGGCCCACGCGCAGCGCTTCGGGGCGCGCGCGGCTCGCGGGGAGGTCATCGGCTCCCGAACATCAGGCGTGCGAGGAACACGAACTGCCACACGAAGGCCCCCACGACCGCGATCAACGAACCCCAGGCGAGTGCGAGCAGGACGGGATGCTCGCGGCGATCCCGGAACGCCACCGCCTCGGCGGCCACGAACCCACCGGCGAA
>JBEGJG010000010.1:0-19442 GCA_041184705.1 Candidatus Eiseniibacteriota bacterium | reverse complement strand
ACCAGACGGTAGAAATCGGTCGTGAACAGCGCGTTCACGCCCGAGATCCACGGGTTCGTGGGTTCGGACACGATGAGGTCGTATCGCTCGCGGGTGTGCGTGAGGCGGGTGCGGGCGTCCTCGAGGTGCACGGTCACGCGCGGATCGTCGAGCGGATCGGGGCGCCCCTCGTGGAAGAACCGCGAGGCCTCGATCACGGCGGGCTCGAGTTCGACGATCTCGGTCCGCCCCACCCCGGCGGCGAGCGCGGCCGCTGCGGTGAAGCCCGAGCCGTGCCCGACGATGAGCGTGCGCGCCCCGGTGTCGGCGATGCAGGCGGGCAGCATGCCGAGCATCACCTGCGTGAGCATGTCCCCCGTGCCGGCGTCGATCTTGCCCCCCACGCGCAACCAGCGGCGGCGATCGTCGAGGTCGGAGGACACCAGCACGGAGGCGTTGATGCCCTCGCGGTGGTAGAGCACCCGATGCGCGGCCGCGACCTCACGCGTCGGGTCGCCGATGGCACCCGAGGCGCGGAACGAGGTCATGAGGTTCTGCGCACTGAAGGGTCGGTAGGTCCCCAGCGACATGAGCATGGGATCCCAGCGCGGTAGCGTGAGCGCGGCCCCCAGTGCGACGAGGGTCACGCCTGCGACGAGCCCGAACCCGAGGCGGCTCGGTCGTGGCGCACCCGGCAGCACGAGCGCGACCCACGCGACGACCACCGGGATCGTCGCTGCGAGCACCACCACCCCGTGCACGCCCAGCATGGGCAGGAGCGCGAAGCCGGTCACGAGCGAACCGGTGATGGTGCCGAGCGTGTTGAGTGCGTAGGCGCGCCCCGTGGACTCCGCGCCGTCGCCGTGCTGCAGCAGGCGTGTGGTCACCGGGAAGATCGCGCCGAGCAGCACGCACGGCACGAGGAGCACGGGCACGACCAGACCGAGCTGTGACAGCAGCAGTCCGTTCCACGAGCTCCCCATGCGCTCACCCAACTCCAGCATGGTGCGAGGCAGCGAGGCGTCGGCGCGCTGCACGAGCAGCACCGAGGCGGCGAGCGACGACTGGAGCAGCGCGAATCCGATCGGGGTGGCCACGCGCGCGAGGAACGGGGCGATCAGGGCGCTGCCGAGCGCGAGCCCCACGAGGTACACGCCGAGCACCGCGGCGAACGAGTGCACCGAGGAGCCCAGCACGAGCGAGTAGAGGCGGAACCACGCGAGCTGCAGCGCGAGTGCGGCGAACCCGCTCGCGACGAACAGCACCCCGAGCGTTCGGCGGGCGGCGGGACTGCCGAGCGCTGGGGCCGGGAGGTTCGCGGCCGCGGTGTGCGGGGTCGGGGTTCGCTTCGCTTGCGAGGCCGCGAGTCCCGCGGCCGCGAGATTGAGCGCCGAGGCGACGAGCGTCGCGTTCCACACCCCCACGCCCGGCAGCAGGACGAAGCCGGCGACCAGCGCGCCCGCGACCGCCCCGAAGGTGTTGAGTGCGTACAGCGTGGCGAGTCCCGCGCCCAGAGCGCCGCGCTCGCAGCGCGCCACGAGCACGGGCAGCGTGGCTCCCATGAGGGCCGCCGGGGGCACCAGCAGCACGAGCAGCAGGACGACGCGAAGGATGGCGAACAGGGCACCCTCCCCGCCGGCGGCGCGGTACAACATCCCGACCGGACCCTCGAGCGCGCGCAGCAACGGGATCATGAGCGCGCCGAGCACGCCGATCGCGACCTCGAGTCGGGCGTAGGCGAGTGCGGGGTCGCCCTGTCGCGCCATGCGCGGCCCGAGCAGTCGGGCGCCGAGCGCGAGCCCGGCGAGGAAAGCGGCGGTCACCGTGGCGACGGAATGCAGCGAGCTGCCGAGCAGGTAGCCGATCCACTTGCTCCACGCGACCTCGTGGATGAGCCCGGCCGCACCCGAGAGCAGGAAGCAGAGCGCGGCCCAAGCGGGCACCGGGGAGTGGAGGTCGCGGACGCGGGGGGCGGACATGGCGGGTGAGTCTAGCGGTTCGCTCCCCGCTCCCGCACCTGCCTAGTCGTGCTCGGGCCCCGCTTGGATGCGAACCCCGATGCCCCACGGGTCGGTGGTCTCGATCCCGGAGTCCACACCGCGGACCTCGACCCCGAGGGCCGCGAGCCGGTCTGCGGTCGCGTTCACCTCGTGGGGAGCCGCGAGCACGATCGTCCAGGCGTCGAGCCCGGCATCCTGCGGCCCCGCCAAGGGGGCGCGGGCGGCCCACGTGTTGAGCCCCACGTGATGATGGTACCCACCGGCCGCGACGAACAGGGCACCCGGGAACCTTCGCGTGGTCGGTTCGAACCCGAGTCCCTGCACATGGAATCGTTCCGCGCGCACGAGGTCGTCCACGAACAGGTGCACGTGGCCGAGCGTGGTGCCCGCGGGCAGGGCCCGCCACGGATCATGCGGCTGGGCGAGCAGGTCCGCGAGGTCGAGCGGGTCCACCGCACCCTCCACCTGCCCGTCGCGCCAACGCCACGCCGAGCGCGGACGATCGGCGTACACCTCGAGTGTGAGGCCGTCGGGGTCGGTGAGGTAGACCGCCTCGCTGAAAAGGTGGTCGGAGCCCGCCCAGGGCACGCCGATGGCCTCGAGGTGGCGCACGAACGACGCGAGGTGGGATCGGCTCGGGAGCAGCAGGGCGTGATGGTAGAGCCCCAGCCGTCCCGACCTCGGGACCGGCTGCGCTCCCCGCACCTCGCGCAGCGTCAGGAGTGTCGAGCCCCCCTCGGGCCCCAGGCGCGCCTTGCCACCGTCCTCGCCGCGCAGGCTCGCCCCCGTCACGTGGACGTACCAGTCGAGCGTGCGGGTGCGATCGGCGACCCTCAGGTGCACGGGGCCGAGCCGGGCGTGGGCGGGCAGAGGGCCCAGAGGAGTGGGCGCCATCGGGAGAACGGGTCCTCGAGGGTGACTTGCGGGGCCGTGAGGGTTCACCATACTGCCGGTGTCGCACCCCGACCAGCCGGGCCCACCCACGGAGGCACGATGCGCCGCTCCACCCCCATCCTCGTCGCCGTCGTTCTGATTCTCGCCGCGCTCAGCGCGTGGCTCGCCATCGAGGTCCGCCGTCGTGGCGACGATACGCGTCGCACCGCCGACCGCGAGCAGCAGGCCGAGGACCGCTACGCGCGAGCCATCGCCGACATCGCCTCGATCCAGGACAGCCTCGACGCCATCACCCCGCTCGATCCGGAGGCCTCGCTCGAGCCGTCCTCGCTCGGTGCCGAGCAGCGCATCGTCCCGAGCGCCGAGGAGGCGCTCGCGCGCATCGCCTCGCTGCGCGCCAGCATCGATCGCGCACGCACGCGCATCCAGGGTCTCGAGGACCGTATGCGTGCGAGCGGTCAGCGTCTCGACGGGCTCGACAAGCTGGTCGCCCGACTCAAGGCCGACCTCGTCGAGCGCGAGGGGCTCGTCACCTCGCTCACCGATCAGGTGGACTCGCTCACGCAGCAGGTCAGCGGGCTGAGCGGCTCGCTGCAGGTGACGCAGGCCAAGGTCGTCGAGCAGGAGGCCTCGCTCGAGGACCGTCGGCGCGAACTCGCCACCGTGTGGTACGTGATCGGCGACCGCCGCACGCTGCTGCGTGACAGTCTGGTGGTGGCGCGTGGTGGCGTGCTCGGGATGGGTCGCACGCTGGCGCCGTCGGGGCGCGGTGAGCCGTCGCTGTACCGCCCGCTCGACACGGACCACCAGTCGTCCATCGAGTTCGTGGCGCAGAACGCGCGCGTGCTCACGCCGCAGACCGTCTCGAGCTACGTGCTGGAGCGCGTCCCGGGCGGCATGGAGTTGCGCATCGTGGACTCGCGCGAGTTCCGCAAGGTGAGGCAGCTCGTCATCGTCACCGAGTGAGCGTCGCCGCAGGACGACGAGGGCCCCGACGGTCGCGCACCGTCGGGGCCCTCGCACGTTCGGCTTGCGAATGCTCAGCCCGAGACGGGCACGCTCATGAGCGCATGGACGGGGACCGTCCCGAGCCGCTCGCGTCCCCCGAGCCCCTGTAGCTCGATGACGAACAGCGTGGCGGTCACCTCGGCGCCCAGCTGACGCACGAGCTGCGTGGTCGCGAGCGCCGTGCCGCCGGTGGCGAGCAGATCGTCCACGATCACCACCCGCTGTCCCGCGGTGAGCGCATCGGCGTGCAGCTCGAGCGTGTCCTCGCCGTACTCGAGCGAGTAGACCTGGCGCACCGTGATGCCGGGCAGCTTGCCGAACTTGCGGGCCGCGACGAACGGCACGCCCCAGTGCATGGCGAGCGGGACCCCGAACAGGAAGCCGCGCGACTCGATCCCCACCACCGCGTCGGGCCGTGGCGTGAGTGCGGCCAGACGCTCGATCGCGGCGCGGAACCCCTCGGGGGAGCGCAGCAGGGGCATGATGTCCTTGAACAGGATGCCCTTCTTGGGGAAGTCCGGGACGTCGCGGATGAGATCCTCGAGGCGGGTCATGGTCACTCCGTGGGAGGTGCGGACAGGGAACGGTCCTCGGGAACGTCGGAACGCCCGAGGTCGGCCATCTCGATGGCCCGGCGCAATCGAGCGAGCGCACGCCCCTCGATCTGCCGGACGCGCTCGCGCGAGATGCGGAAGTGCTCGCCGGTCTCCTGCAGCGAACGGGCCACGCCGTCGTGGAAGCCATACCGCACGCGCAGCAGTTGCTCCTCGCGCGGCGGGAGCGAGCGCAGCAGTCGGTCGAGCTTCTCCTGCTCGAGCTGGATCTCGACCAGGCGTTCGACCGAGAGCTCGGCCCGACCGGCGTCGTCGTGCGAGATCTCGCGCAGACCGTCGCCGTCGCCGGACTCGTCGAGCGACCGCATGCCCGTGACGAGGGCGCGCAGGCGTTCGGCGCGCGCCGGCGAGACCATCATCTCCTCGGCGACCTCGCTGATCGCGGGCTCGCGACCGAGGCGCGCGCGCACCACGCGCTCGGCGCGCACGTAGCGGTTGAGCTGCTGGTACATCTGCACCGGGATGCGGACGGCACGCGACTGCTCGGCGATGCCACGCAGGATGGCCTGCCGGATCCACAGGGAGGCGTAGGTGCTGAAGCGCAGGCCACGCTCGGGCTCGAAGCGGTCCACGGCGTGGATGAGCCCGACGTTGCCCTCCTCGATGACGTCGAGGAACGGCAGCCCGCGATTGCGGTACGGGCGCCCCACGTGCACGACGAGGCGCAGGTTGGACCGGATCATGAGTTCGCGCGCACGCTCGTCGCCCGCGCGCGAGGCGGCCGCCACACGCAGGGACTCCTCGTGCGGGAGCAGCGGGAAGCGTCCGATCTCGTCGAGGTAACGGTCGAGCAGGTCGCGCTCGGCCTCGCGCTCGAGGGACCCGCGGTCGATGGGAGCGGCCGGGTCGGGCGTCTCCTCCTCGGGCAGCCTCACCCCTGCCACCGTCAGGCGCTGGCGGAGCTCCTCGAACGCCTCGGGGTCGAAGTCCGGGTCCACGACGAGCGCGTCGAGGTCGCGCTGCGTGAGTTCGCCCCGCGCACGGGCCTCGGCTTCGGCCGCCTTCAGGCGGTCGGGGAATCGTACGATCGTCGGTCCGTCCACCGTTGACTCACCCCGTGACGCGGAAGTCCCGTGGGACCGCCGCGACGTCGTACCACTCCACCACCGCGTCCTCGACCCGAGCGGCCGAAGGCCCCCGGGACAGGCTCCCCACGAACGTCTCCAGTGCTGGCTGCGGGCCGTGCGCGTGCGCCTCGACCGACCCGTCCGGGAGGTTTCGGACCTCGCCCGCGAGCGAAAGCCGTGAGGCCTCGCGCACCACGAAGGCGCGGAACCCCACCCCCTGCACCCGACCGGTCACCCGGACCCGCACCGACGCCATGGTGCGAGGATGGACCGCCGTCGGGGGCGAGGCAACCCCGTCCGAGGGCACCCCGGCGCCGAACGACGGAAGCCGGAGGGCGAAGGCCCTCCGGCTTCCACGAAGATGGTCGGGGCGAGAGGATTTGAACCTCCGACCCCCTGGTCCCGAACCAGGTGCTCTACCAGGCTGAGCCACGCCCCGACAGGTAGATGGGCCACGGACCGATGGTCCGTGGGGCGCGGAAAGTTAGCACAGGGCCTCCGGGGCCGCCAACCCCGGCCGCGCCGTTCAGGGGCGCAGCTTCCAGTCCTGCATATCGGCCCGGCGCTGGTGGTCCGTGAGCTCCAACTGTAGCGGGGTCACGGACACCCAGCCGGCGTCCACCGCGTGGAAGTCGGTGCCCTCGTCGGGCTTCCAGACGGGGTCCTCGCCCCCGATCCAGAAGTAGTCGCGCCCGCGCGGGTCCACCTTGTGCACGAGCGTGTCGTCGTACACGCGCGACCCGAGTCGGGTCACACGCACCCCCTGCCACTCAGCGGCGGGACGGAACGGGATGTTGATATTGAGCAGCAGGCGCGGGTCGTGCCCGCGCTCGAGTGTCTGTCGCACGAGGTGGCCGACGACGTCGGCGGCCTCGCGGAAGTCGCTCGGCTTGCGGGTCACGAGCGAGGCGGCCACCCCGGGGACGCCCTGCAGCACGCCCTCGATGGCGGCGGCCACCGTGCCCGAGTAGAACACGTCCTCCCCCATGTTGGGCCCGTGGTTGATGCCCGAGACCACGAGGTCGGGACGCTCGACGAGCTTGCCGTGGAACGCGAACAGCACGCAGTCGGTGGGCGTGCCGTCGAGGCTCCACGTGTCCTCGCCGACCTCGTGCACGCGCAGTGGCCGATGCAGCGTGAGGGCCTGCGACATCGCGCTCTGGTTGCGGTCCGGGGCGATGATCGTGACTCGGCCGAACGGCGACAGCACGCGGCGCAACTGCGCGAGTGCGGGCGAGGCGATGCCGTCGTCGTTGGTGACGAGGATGTGCATGGGTCAGGCCTTCGGGGTGGGCCGCGGCTCGAACGTGAGTCGCAGCATCATGCCCACGATGCGCGGGACGTCGCGCGTCGGGCTGAGGTGGCTCGTCTCGTCCCCGTACACCGTGGGGATGGGAACGTGGGCGACGCGGAACCCGAGCCGGGCGGCGCGCACCGCCATCTCGGTCTCGACCTCGTAGCGGCTCGCTTCCACAGGGGTGCGCCGCAGGACCTCGCGGCGGTAGAGCCGATAGCCGCACTGGCTGTCGCGGATGGGTTGCCCCGCGAGGGCCGAGCACCACGCGGACGAGAACCGGTTGGCGAAGCGGCGCGCCGGCGGCATGTCGGGCGTGATCTCGCGCTGACCGAGAACGAGGTCGGCCCCCGAGCGCGCCGCGGCCACGAACGTGGGCAGGCAGGCGGGCGGGTGCTGGCCGTCGGCGTCGAGCGTGACCACCGCGTCGAAGTCGCGCAGCAGTTCGAAGCCGGCGAGCAGCGCATGGCCCTTGCCCCGGTTGGCCGCGAACGAGTGCACCGCGACCCCGTGCTGGCGGGCGACCTCGGCGGTGGCGTCGCGTGAGCCGTCGTCCACCACGAGAACGTGGGGCGGCTCGGGCAGGGCGGCGAGCCCCATGAGCACCTCGCCCAGATGGGCGGCGGCCTGATAGGCCGGGACCAGCGCGGCGACCTTCAAGGGGCTCATCGCGGCGGCTCCGTGCGGGGGTCCGGGACCCGGGTGCGACGGGAAGGGTGGGAATGGTCGGGGCGACTGGATTTGAACCAGCGACCCCCTGCACCCCATGCAGGTGCGCTACCAAGCTGCGCTACGCCCCGACCGGTACTGAGGGGTGGACATCGAAAGCGGGACGGCAAGATAGCCCTCCCTGCAGCGGTGCGCAAGCGCACCCCGCGGCTCAGCGGCTTGCGGCGCCCGCGGGCTCGCGATCCTTGCGCAGGCGCGCGAGGATGCCCTTGAGCTCCTCCTTGACCTCGATCAGGAGCAGCTTGCGGTCGGCCTCGCTGAACGCCAGCTCGACCTGCGGCTCGTCGAGCTTACGCTCGTCGAGCAGCGTGCGCACCGCGCCCTCGATGGTGTAGCGCCGGTCGTACAGCAGCTCCTTGATGCGGAGCAGCAGGCGCACCTCCTCGGGGCGGTACATGCGGTTGCCGGCCCGGTTCTTCTTCGGGCGCAGCATGCTGAACTGGGTCTCCCAGTACCGGAGGACGTGCGCCTTCACGTCCAGCATCTCGCTCACCTCGCTGATCGAGCGATAGAGCTTGCCCTCGGACTCGGGGGCGTTCCTTCCGATCGCCATGGGAACCTCCTCATCGAGCGGTGTGGGGTTCGGAACCCCACCCGGTCACGCTTCTCGTTTCAGGTCGCGCGTCATGAGCGCCATGAGCGCGGACTGCGGGTCGCGCCCCTCGAACAGGGCACAGACCTGTTCCGTGATCGGCAACTCGACCTGATGACGCTGCCCGAGGTCGCGCGCGGCGCGCGCGGTGTTCACGCCCTCGGCCACCATCACCATGCCGCCCAGCACCGTCGCCAGGGACTCCCCGCGCCCGATCCGCTCCCCCACGTGCCGATTGCGGCTGTGGCGGCTCATGGCGGTGGCGATGAGGTCGCCCATGCCGGTGAGCCCGAAGAACGTCTCGCGCTTCGCTCCCATCGCGACCCCGAGCCGGGACATCTCGGCCAGTCCGCGCGTGAGCAGGGCGCCCTTGGTGTTGTCGCCGTACCCCAGCCCGTCGCAGACGCCCGCGGCGATCGCGATCACGTTCTTGAGCGCGCCGCCGTACTCGCAGCCGACCACGTCCGGGTTGGTGTACACGCGGAACCGGGGGGTGGAGAACAACGCCTGCACCGCCACGGCGCGCGACTCGTCGGCACAGGCGGCGACGACGGTGGTCGGGATGCCCCGCGCCACCTCCTCGGCGTGACTCGGTCCGGTGAGCGTCACCGGGGCCGCATCGCCGAGGGTCTCCGACAGCACCTGCGAGAGGCGTTCGAGCGTCCCCAGTTCGAGCCCCTTGCTGGCGCAGACGGGGATTCCCTTCGCCCCGGTGGCCGCGACCTGCGTGGCCACCGTGCGCATCGCCTGGGAGGGCACCACGAACAGGACGACGTCCGCCCCGTCGAGTGCCTCCTCCAGTTCCGGCTGAACCTTAACCCCGGGGGGCAGTGTGATGCCAGCCAGAAACTTGGCGTTCACCCGCTCGCGATCCAGCCGGGCCATGGCCACGGGGTCGCGGCCCCAGAGCCGGGCCTCGTGGCCGGCGGAGTCCAGGTGGATGGCGAGCGTGGTGCCGAAGGAACCCGCCCCCAGGACGGCGACGCGGCTCACCGCGAGCCCCCCTTGAGGCTGAAGCGACGCTCCTCTCCTCGCAGCAGGCGCCCGATGTTGTCGCGGTGCCGCACGATGACGAGCAGCGCGATCGCGACGCCGAACCCGAAGGTGGGGCTGTGCACGCCCGTGGGCGAGACCAGCGCCAGCGTGGTCGCGAACGCGAGCGAGCCGAGGATGGAGCCGAGCGAGATCCAACGGGTCGCGGCCACGGTTCCGACGAACACGGCCACGAAGACGCCGAAGGCCGGCGGCGAGAGCGCGAGCAGAACGCCGACCGTGGTCGCCACGCCCTTCCCGCCCTTGAACCCGGCGAACATCGTGAAGACGTGCCCCAACACCGCGGCCAGTCCCACGGTGAGCCGGCACCACTCCTCGCCCCCAGGGAACCCCATGGCGAGCGGCAGTGTGGGGACGAGCCAGGTCGGGACGGCGCCCTTGGCGATGTCGAGCACGAGCACGGGAACCCCGAGCGCGGGCCCGAGTTCGCGGTACACGTTCGTGGCGCCGAGGTTGCGCGAGCCGAGCGTGCGCACGTCCACGCCCTTGAACCATTGTCCGAGCCACAGGCCCCACGGCAGCGAGCCTGCGAGATAACCGATCGCGACGGCGAGGATGAGGGATGCCATGTCGGGCATCCTACTACTCGCTCTTGCGAACCCGGAAGCGCAATGGGGTGCCGCGGAACCCGAAGTGGTCGGCGAATTGCGACCACAGGAAGCGGCGATAGTTGTCCGAGAGCCGCGAGGGGGCGTTCACGAACAGCGTGAACGTGGGCGGTCGCTTCCCGGTCTGGGTCATGTAGTAGATCTTCGGAGCCTTGCCCATGGAGTTGCTGGGCACCTGCCGGCGCTTCTGGGCGAGTTCCAGCCACGCGTTGAGTTCACGCGTCGGGATCTCACGCAGGTTCTCCTCGACGCGCTCGGCGATGTGGTCGGGCAGACGCACGAGGTGGATGCGCTCGGTGGCCGAGATGGGGTGCGCGGGGATGTCGGCCAGAGTCGGGAAACGCCGCGCGCGGTCGGCCTGCACGTCCTTCCAGGCCTGCTCGCGGTTCTCGATCACGTCCCACTTGTTGTAGAGGATCATGAGCGCGCAGCCGGCCTCGAGCGCGTGGTGCGCGAGCCGGGCCTCCTGCTTCTCGAAGCCGCGCGTGCTGTCCACCATGAGCACCGCCACGTCGGCGCGCTCGAGGGCCTGCAGCGCGCGCATGGTGGCGTAGAACTCGGCCTGGTCGTCGAACATCGCCTGTCGCCGGATGCCCGCCGTGTCCACCAGCGTGAACACCCCGCGCGGGGTCTCCCAGCGAGCGTCGATGGCGTCCATGGTGGTGCCGGGGCGCGGCTCCACGAGCACGCGCTCCTCGCCGAGCAGGGCGTTGACGAGCGAACTCTTGCCCACGTTGGGACGGCCGACGATCGCGACGCGCGGCGTGGGTGTCTCCTCCTCGAGCACCGGAGGCAGCAGGGCGAGCACCGCGTCGAGCAGGTCGCCGATCCCGAGTCCGCCCTCGGCGGCGACCGGGATGGGATCGCCGAGCCCGAGACGGTGGAACTCGTGCACGATGGTGTCCTCGGGCTTGTCCATCTTGTTCACCACGAGCAGGGCCTTGCCGTGCGTGCGCCGCAGCTGGGTGGCGATGGCCTGGTCGAGGTCGGTGACCCCGGTGTGCGCGTCCACCATGAACATCACCACGTCGGCGAGCCCGATGGCCGCTTCCGCCTGGCGTCGGATGTCGGCGTCGCGGCCCTCGGACGAGGCGGGCAGGAAGCCGCCGGTGTCCACGAGCACGAATCGCCGCCCGGTCCATTCCGCGTGCACCGCGTTGCGGTCGCGCGTGATGCCGGGCCGGTCATGCGTCACCGCCCGCCGCTCCCCGAGGATCCGGTTGAAGAGCGTGGATTTGCCGACGTTGGGTCGGCCGATGATGGCGACGACGGGAGCGGACATGGGAGTGGGTCTGGCCGAGGGCCGGGGGGATCGGCGCGCGCCGGGCGCGGGAAGGTCCGCGATCGTCCGGCGCGCTGCGCGAGGAATGGAGCGGGCGACGGGGGTCGAACCCGCGACCTCAAGCTTGGGAAGCTCGCGCTCTACCAACTGAGCTACGCCCGCGACAGGATGCTCCGAGGCCCACGGAAGCTAGGTCGCCCCCGGGTGGGTGTCAACCCGACCCGCGCCCCGCGGTGCCATGGGCGGTCACGATGAGACGCGCGATGGCCTCCCCCGCGTCCGCTGCGTCCGCGACGTGCGTGTCCCCCGGCGCGTGATGACGGAACCAGGTCCGCTGGCGCTTGGCCATCTGCCGGGTGCGTTCGTTCATGCGCGCCATGGCGTCGGTCGGCGACGAGCCGCCCTCGAGCACGGCCAGGGCCTCGTCGTAGCCGATCGCCGCGAGTCGGTGCAGCGCAGGTCCCTTGCCTTCGCGCACGAGCGCCTGCGTCTCCTCGAGCAGGCCGGCCTCCCACATGGCCGCGGTGCGTGCCGCGATGCGCGTGGCCAGGACCTCGGGCGTGCAGGTGAGTCGGTGCGTGACCCACTGCGCGACGAGAGGCACCTCGCGCGGCCGCGACCGCCACCACGCGAGCGGATGTCCCCCCACCGTGACCACCTCGAGCGCGCGCAGCACGCGCTGGCGATCGCGCGGCGCGAGGGCGGCCGCGGTCGTGGGATCGAGCGTGGCGAGTCGCGCGTGCAGCGCCTCGATGCCGACCGCTTCCGCCTCGGCGACGAGTGCGGCGCGCAGCGCCGGGTCGCGCGGTGGTTCCGGATGAAGCCCGACGCGCAGCGCCTCGAGGTAGAGCCCCGAACCGCCGACGAGCACCGGGGTCGCGCCCCGCGCGAACGCGTCGTCGCAGACCGCGGCCGCCGCACGCGCCCACGCGCCCGCGGTCACGGCCTCGCCGAGTCCCCAGCGGTCGAAGAGGTGGTGCGGGATCGCTGCGCGTTCGTCGGGCGTGGGACGGCCGGTGCCGATCTCCAACTCGCGGAACACCTGGCGCGCATCGGCGCACACCACCTCGCCACCGATCGCACGCGCCACGACCTCCCCGACCGCGGTCTTGCCGGTGGCCGTCTCGCCCACGATGGCGATCAGGGCGCGCGCCATGATCAGCTCCGGCCGAAGCGGCGGTGCAACTCCTCGAGGTCGAGGCGCACGAACGTGGGCCGCCCGTGCGGGTCGCCGTGCGGTCGCGAGGTCGCGAACAGGCGGTCCACCAGCGCGCGCATCTCCTCGCGCGACAGCGTCTCCCCCGCGCGGATCGCGGAGTGGCAGGCGTGCGAGTTCGCGACGCGCTCGAGCAGGTCGTCCTGCGCGGTGGGACCGCCTTCCGAGATGCCGTCGATGACGTCCTGCAGGAGTTGTCCCGGGCGCTCCACCTTGAGGCCCGAGGGCACGCCCTTGAGGACGACCGTCGGCGGCGACAGCGGGGACAGGTCCCAACCCAGACGCTGCAGCAAGGGACCGACCTCGAGGAGTAAATCGAACTGCGCGCGCGACAGGTCCACGAGCACCGGGAACAGCAGCCCCTGCGAACTGCCCTGCTCCCCACGCAAGCGCGCGATCGCCTCCTCGTAGAGGATGCGTTCGTGGGCGGCGTGTTGGTCCACGATCACGAGTCCACCGCGAACGGGGGCCAGGATGTAGGTGCGGTGCAACTGCCACATCTCGGGTTCACCCGTGACGGCCGAGCTCGGGGGCGACGCCGGGCTCTCCGGGGTGGGTTCGCCGACGGGGCCGAGTGCGGGCGACTCGCTCGCCGCGCCACCCGGCACCGGGAGCAGCAACGGCATCTGCGAGGTCGAGGGTTCGCTGGGGCGCTCGCGGACGCGGTCGGCCCACGGCGGGGACGGGTCGTCGTGTCCCTGCGCGACCGAGAACGGCGGGTGGATCGAGGCCAGCGGTTGCGCGCAGGCCGCCGCCACGAGCGAGAACACCGCGTCGTCGTCGGCGAAGCGCACTTCGCGCTTGGTGGGGTGCACGTTGACGTCGAGCCGGTCGGGCGGCACCTCCAACCAGACCACCGCAGACGGGAAGCGACCGTGCGGGAGCAGGTTGCCGTAGGCGTGGCGCAGCGCCTGCGAGAGGGCCGGGCTCTGCACCCAGCGTCCGTTCACGAGCAGCACCTGTCCCTCGCGCGTCGCGCGCGCGTGCTCGGGCAGCCCCAGCAGCGCGCGCACGGCGTAGCCGTTGCGTTCGGCGCGCGCCTCGAGCAGCTGCTCCGCATGGCGCGTCCCCCACACCTGTCCAGCGCGCTCCCGATCGCTGCTCGCGGCGGTCCACGAGAAGCGCTCGCGCGTATCCACCACGAGACGCCAACCCACGTCGGGGCGTGCGAGCGCGTAGCTCTCGATCATGCGGATGGCCGCGCGCAGTTCGCTCGCGGGTGCGTTGAGGAACTTGCGGCGCGCCGGGGTGTTGTGGAACAGATCGCGGACCTCGACCGTGGTCCCGGTCTCGCGCGCGACGAAGCCGCGCTCGACGACCTCGCCCCCGTCCACGCGCACGAACGCGGCGGCCTCGGCGCCCGCGATGCGCGAGACGAGCTTCAGTCGGCTCACGGCCGCGATGCTCGGCAACGCCTCGCCGCGGAACCCCAACGAGGCGAGACGGTCGAGGTCCTCGAGCGAGGTCACCTTGGAGGTCGCGTGACGCTCGAGCGCGAGTTCCAGTTCGTCGGCGGCGATCCCCACCCCGTCGTCGGCCACCGTGAAGGAGTGATCGAGCGTGCGCTCGACCCGCACCTCGAGGGCGCGGGCTCGCGCGTCGAGGGCGTTCTCGACGATCTCCTTGAGGGCGGAGAGCGGCCGCTCGATGACCTCCCCGGCGGCGATGCGGGACGCCGTCTCGGGCGGGAGTCTGCGGATCGTCTGGGACAAGGGGGCCTCCGGTGGACCGCGCAGGATGCGGGTCGGCGCCGGAGCGGGTCAAGCCTCGCGCGTCACTCGGCCGTGGTCCACACCTCGGCCGCCATGGTGACCGCCTCACGGTCCTCGGGGCCGGCCAGTGCGACGCTGCGGTCCACGAACGCCGGAGCCGGCGGCGGCGTCCCACCGGCGCTCCAGGCCTCCTCCCAGGCCGCGATGAGGCGATGGCGGAGCACCGCCAGACCGTCGGGCGCCCCCGCGACGAGCAGCGTCACCACGCCACGTGCGGGACGCGACATCGAATCGGTGTCGCGCACGCGGCCCGGCAGTCCGGCGCAGAAGCGCTCCACGGCCTCGGGGCCCGAGGGGAACTCGAGGCGGTGCAGTTCGAATCTCAGCCCGTCCCGACGATGACGTTCGACCGCCAGCGCCACGCGCTCGCGGAACTCGGCCGGGTCGAGCCAGCGCGACTCGCGTGCGGGCATGAGCGGGAACGAGGATGCGCTGCGCTCGCGGTCCTCGCGGTCCCAGTCGGCGCGCAGGCCCTCGACCATCGCCTGCCACGACGCCAACCCGGCCTCGCCGTCGATCGCGGCACCGGCGAGCACGCCACGGCGCTGCAGCGTGCGGAACGGCCACGCCGCCCACGTGAGGCCCTTGCCGGGCTCGGACTGGCGAGTGACGACCTGCGGGGTGCCGAGTTCGTGAGCGAGATCGATGAGGCCGCGCAGGAGACGGTCCTCGGGACCGACCTGCGCGACCAATCGCAGCGCGTCGCGCTCGGCGACGTGGACCTGCGCCGAGCCCGCATGCGAGCCCGAAACCAGATGCACGAGCGTGTCCTCGAGCCCGCGCCGCGTCTCGTGCGACGGGAAGTCGTCGAGCGAGATGGGGTCCATGCGCGGGACGGTCACCGTGGCCACCTCGCGCGGAGCGAGCGGCGTGGGCTCCGAGAGGTCGGGCAGCGCCGCGTCCACGAGCGCGTCGGTCGAACCCGCGAGTGACTGCTCGAGTGCCGCCGCATGCACGGCGAGCGGGGCGTCCACACCGGGGCGATCGTCGATCCGCTCATCGCCGTCGAGGAAACCGGACGGCGTGTGGCACGGGGTGCCGAGGGCGATGAGGAGGCTCTCGAGTTGGGTGCGCCGCGAGCTGTGCTCGCCGATCACCGCGACGTCGAAGATCTCGCGCGTGAGATCGGCGAGGTCCAGCGTGTGCGGCAGGCCGCACATCTCGGCCATGCGCACGCCGGGGTCGTGCGGTCCGGTGCCCGCGATCAGGCGCACGCTGGCGCCCGGCTGCCGGAGGATCTCGGGGATCCGGTCGGCATCCGCCCAGTCGAGGTCGAGGAGCAGGATCCGGCGCGTCGTGGGGACGGCCGCACCCGGCGCGAGCGAGGACATCGTTCGGCGTTCTCCGGGGGTGGAGGGTGCGCCCCGGGTTATCGGCCGTCGCCCGCGTCCGCCTGAGGCCTCCGTCGGCCCGCCTGCACGAAGGGGCCCGGTCCTGGTCCGGACCGGGCCCCCCGTGCGGCCGGGGCCCGGGGGCCGCGGCGCAGGGTTCACTTCGGGGTCTCGTCCTCGTCGGGCGGCTCGGGGATGGGGATGGCCCGCAGCGAGCGGTCGAGGATGTTCACCGGGTGACGACGCTTGGCGTCCTGGAACCATCCGTACATGCGACGTTCGATGGCGATGCGGGCGAGGTCTCCCATGCGCTCGCGAACCATCTCGGGCGAGGGCTCCTGACGCTCCTGCAGCCGGACACGGGCGACGCCTCCGGGCCAGCGCACCCAGCCGCTCTCCTGCCCCTGTGCGAGGGCGGCGGCCGCGTTGCCACGACCGAAGACGAGCGAATCGAGTGCGGCCGGCAGGTTCGACTCCTCGGGGCGATCGCGCCCGAGGATGCGCTTGGAACGCGCGAGCCCACCCCACAGCACGCCGAGGCTGTCGAGCGACCAGCCCTGCGTCGCGAGCGAGTCGAGCTCGGCCACCTTGGCCAGCATCGCGCGCTCCCCCGCCCCTTCGCGGAACAGGTTGAGGGCGGCTCCTTGCGCCGCCGACCAGGCCGGCGGTCCCGCGGTGGTGACCGAGTCCACCCACGTGATCCAGTAGCCCTCGCCTCGCGCGATCCACGGCTTCGACATGACCTCGCCCGTCCTCAGGGTGTGCAGGATGTCGAAGTACTCGTCGAGCCGCGCGTTGCCGTGCGGTTCGTCCACCGGCTTCACGTAGGTGATGACCTGGAAGCCATGTCGCTCCGCGATCGCCCGACCCTGCGCCGCGGTGCGGATGTGTCGGATGAGGCTGTCGGCGCGAAGCATGGCGATGGTGTCGGCCTCGACCTTGGCGAGGTCGCTCGCCACGATCGTGTACACGAGCGTGAGCGGCTGCACGTACTCGGGCACGTACTCGGTGCACTGCATGATGTGCCAACCGACCTCGGTCCGGACCGGGCCCCGCAGGTCGCCCTCGCGCATGGAGAACGCCACGTCCTCGAACTCCTGCAGCATGGCGCCACGCGCGAACACGCCGATGTCGCCGCCCTTGTCCTTGGTGGCCGGATCGTCGGAGAACCGCGCCGCGAGCGCATCGAAGGACTCCCCCGCCCGGATGCGGGCGAGCAGCGAATCGGCCCGTGCGCGAGCGGCCCGATCGGCCGCGGTGGTCTTGGCGATGGGCTCGATCAGGATGTGCTTGATGCGCACGAGTTCCTGAGCGGCGTACTTGTCGAGGTTGCGACGGTGCCAGCGCTCGACCTGCTCGCGCGTGAGCTCCACCTGATCGAGGGCCGGCCACGGCACCACCATGCGCGAGAAGTGGTAGACCTTGCCGCCGCCGAAACGACGCGGATCGCGCTCGTAGAGCTCGCGCGCACCGCGCTCCTCGGAGGCTCGCTGCACGTCGGCGATCCGGCGGGCCAACGCGGGCTGCACCTGCTCGAACGACGGGACGTGGCCGTCCACGCGCCGCACGACCTGCCAGACGAGGAAGCCGCGACCGTAGGGCTGGATGCGCGTGCCCGTGGGCTCCCCGCCCCTCCACAGCGCATCGGACAACGCGCCGCCCGCGAACCCGGTGTCCACCGGGGCGCGCATGGGGATGGGTTGCGATTCGCGAACGCGCAGCGCGAGCTCGAGCGCGGGCGCGCGCCGACCGGCGTTCCACGCGCGGTACAGGTCGTCGGCCTGGGTGCGAGCGGTGAGCACGCGCGTGTCGCGACGCCAGCGCACGCGCACCTCCTCGCGCACCTCGTCGAAGGGCTGCGCTCGGATGGTGCCGGTCGCCGCGTCGAAGGTGGAGAAGTCGGCGAGGTGGCCCCGATACCAACGATCGAGCTCGGCGAGGCTCGGCTCGCTCAGGCGCACGTCGGAGGTGTCCACGGCGGCCCAACGGATGACCCACGCCGTGGTCGCGAGCGAGTCGCGGACCTGGGCGTAGAGTGCGCGCTGATCGCGCTCGTCGTGATGCAGACGCGAATCCTCGCGCAACGCCTTGCGGATGCTCGGGGCGACCGACTGGAGCGGGGCGATGTGGGTGGGCTCGAGCCGGTCCACGCGCACGACCAGCCAACCCTCGTTGGCCGGCAGCGCCTGCTCGAGCACCTGTCCGTCGCGGGCCTTGAACACGGGCGAGCGATCCGTGACATCGCCGCGCCAGTAGCCGGGGAAGTTGCCGGGCAGCACGGTGACGTCGGGACGCGGACCGCCGAGTGAGGCCGAGGCGTCCTCGAGCGTGGCCCCGCGGCGCACCGCGGCGATGACGCTGTCGGCGACCCCGCGCATGCGCTGGGTCCACGCCGCCATGCGTTCGGGCACGCGCCGATCGGCCTCGGTGGGCGGCGGATCGTTCACGAACACCACGCTCAGCGTGGCCCGCGAGGGGCGGCGGAACTCCTCCGGGTTCGCCCGGTAGTACGCGAGGAGGTCGGACTCGCGCGGCTCGGGATAGCGGCCGTCGAAGTCGGCGGTGCGCAGCGAGAGGTCCTCGGTGACCGCGGTGCGCAACTGACGCACGGCGCGCGAACGCAGTTCGGTCTCGCTCGGACGGAAGCGCTGCTCGAGTCGGTCGTTGAGGCGGCGCGCCGCGAGCTGCTCGCCGGCCGAGGCGACCGCCGACTGGAAGCGACCCGGCTGGGACATGCGCGTGAGGCGCCAGCGGTCGGCGTCGAACGTGCCGTTCGGGCTGAAGAAGGCGTCGGCCTTCAGCACCGACTCGGCCTCGGCGGTGGTGGCGGTGACGCCGGTGCGCTTGGCCTCGAGCGTGAGGATGCGCAGGCGGATCATGGTCTCGAGCACCTGGCGTCGGAACAGGTCGTCCATCGCCTCGGGGCGCGCGGTGCCGCGCTGGGACATCTGCGCGCGCAGGTTCGCGAGACGCGTCTCGTACTCGTCGCGCTCGATGCGAAGCCCACCGACCGTGGCCACCGCCTCCTTCGTCGCAGGGGCCTGCGCGAGCAGCGGGACGGCCGAAGCCAGGACGAGCACCGACCCCATCACGACCGAAGCGTTTCGAAGGTTCACCGGACTCCCTCTCACGGGCTTGACGCTGTGTGCGTCGCACCCTAGCGTGCCGCGCGCGATGTGGATCCTCGACGAGCGCGCAGCGGTTCCCCACTGGCGGCCCCGGAAGACGTCCCCCGGAGCCGTACTGCTGTTCTCGACGCGAGTGGGCGGAGTGAGCCGCCCCCCGTACGACACCCTCAACCTCGGTCGTTCCACCGAGGACGACCCCGAGGCCGTGACCGAGAACCGCGCGCGATTGCTGCGAGCCGCGGGGCTCGACCCCGCCCGACTCGCGACCGCGGGGCAGGTTCACGGCGCCCGTGTGGTCGAGGTGGTCGCTCCGGGGCACCATCCCGAGTGCGACGCGCTCGTGACGCGCGTTCCCGGTCTGGTGCTCGCGGTGACCACCGCGGACTGCATGTCCCTTCTCTACCGCGCCCCCGGCGTGGTGGCCGCCGCCCACTCGGGCTGGCGCGGCACCGTGGACGGTATGCCGCTCGCGACGCTCGAGGCGGTGCAGCGGCTCGCGGGTTGCGGACCGCAGGACGTCGAGGTGGCGATCGGCCCCGCCATCCGGGGCTGTTGCTACGAGGTCGGTGACGAGGTCGCGACGCGCTTCCCCGCGGCGGCCGTGCGGCGCGTCGGAGAACGAGCCCGACTCGACCTTCCCACGGCGGCCGTGGCCTCGCTCACTGCGGCCGGCGTGCGTCCCGAGGCCGTCACGGACACGGGGGCATGCACGGCCTGCGAGGCCGCTCGCTACTTCTCCCACCGCCGCGACCGGGGGCGCACCGGACGCCTGTGGGGCGTCGCGGCGCTCACCGATTGACGGGGGTGGGTGGAGAGCGGCGGCGATTATACCAACGGAACCCCCGCCGTCACCCCCCACGACCCCGGTCTTGACC
>JBEGJG010000009.1:0-20063 GCA_041184705.1 Candidatus Eiseniibacteriota bacterium | reverse complement strand
CCCCGGGGCCGTTCGCCCCCCCGGCCGTGGTGGGGCGCCCCGCACCCGACCCCGCGCAGGACGCGCCATGAATCACTCGGACTTCGTCCACCTCCACAACCACAGCGATTACTCGCTCCTCGACGGGGCGAGTCCGATCCCCGCCATGGTCAAGAAGGCGGCCCAGCTCGAGATGCCCGCGCTGGCGCTCACCGACCACGGCGCGATGTTCGGTGCCATCGAGTTCTACCTCGAGGCGCGCAAGGCGGGCATCAAGCCGCTCGTGGGCATGGAGGCCTACGTCACCCGCGGCGCGCTCACCGACCGCAAGCCCGGGGACAAGGCGCACCACCTCGTGCTGCTCGCGCGCGACGATCGCGGGTTCCGCAACCTCATGCGCCTGGCGAGCCTCGCCTACCTCGAGGGCTTCTACTACAAGCCGCGCATCGACCACGACGTGATCGCCCAGCACGCCGAGGGCCTGCTCGCGCTCTCGGCCTGTCCGCAGGGCGAGGTCGCCGCCGACCTGCTCGAGGACCGCGACGACGACGCGCTGCGCACGGCCGGCATGTACCGCGACATCTTCGGGGCCGACAACTACTTCCTCGAGATGCAGAACCACGGCCTCGACATCGAGGCCAAGATCCGTTCCAAGGTCGCCGCGCTCGCCACGCGCACCGGCATCCCGCTCGTCGCCACCAACGACTGCCACTACATCGAGCACGACCACCACAACGCGCAGGACGTGCTGCTCTGCATCCAGACCAATCGCAAGGTCACCGATGCCGACCGCATGCGCGCCATGGCGGGTCTGCACTTCCGCTCGCCGGCCGAGATGAAGGAGGCGTTCCGCGACCACCCCGAGGCGATCCGGAACACGCTGGCGGTGGCCGAGCGATGCAACCTCAAGCTCGACTTCAGCCGCCCGCTGCTGCCCGAGTTCCCGCTGCCGCCGGGCGAGCGCGACGCCGACGACTACTTCCGCCGACTCGCGTGGGCCGAACTCGGCACGCGCTTCCCCGGGGGGATCGGCGATGCCATGCGCGAGCGCTTCCAGTACGAGCTCGACGTCATCTGCAAGATGGGGTTCGCGTCGTACTTCCTGATCGTCCGCGACTTCATCCATCACGCCAAGACGAATGGCATCGGGGTGGGGCCGGGCCGTGGCTCGGTCGCCGGTTCGCTGGTGGCCTACGCGCTCCGCATCACCGAGGTGGACCCGTTCCGGCACCAGCTCATCTTCGAGCGGTTCCTCAACCCCGAACGCGTCACCATGCCCGATATCGATATCGACTTCGACGATATCCGCCGTGGCGAGGTGATCGACTACGTGAAGCGGAAGTATGGTGAGGCCAACGTCACGCAGATCATCACCTTCGGCACCATGGGCGCGAAGGGTGTGCTGCGCGACGTCGGTCGCGCGCTCGGATGCGAGGTGGCCGAGGTGAACGCGGTCGCCAAGCTGGTGCCCGAGACGCTCAACATCACGCTCGAGAAGGCCATGGAGCAGACGCCCGAGCTGCGCGACCTCGCGAAGCGGAGCGACCTGCACAAGCGCTGGATCGAGAGCGCCAAGGTGCTCGAGGGTCTGGCGCGCCACAGCTCGGTGCATGCGGCCGGTGTGCTCATCACGCCGGGCCCGCTCACCGACTACGTGCCGCTCTGCCGCCAGAAGGGCGATCTCGTCACGACCCAGTGGGACATGAAGTCGGTCGAGAAGGCCGGCTTGCTCAAGATGGACTTCCTCGGGCTGCGCACGCTGTCCGTGCTGCAGGGTGCGGTGGACCTCATCGCCGCCAACCACGGGATCACCGTGGACCTGCAGACGCTGCCCGAGGATGACGAGGCGTCGTTCCGCGTGTTCCAGACCGGCGACACCGTGGCCGTGTTCCAGTTCGAGTCCACGGGCATGCGCGACTACCTCAAGCGTCTGCGTCCGACCGTGTTCGAGGACCTCACGGCCATGAACGCGCTGTACCGGCCGGGTCCGATGGAGAACATCCCGTACTTCATCGACTGCAAGCACGGCCGGCAGAAGGTGAAGTTCGAGCACCCCAAGCTGGAGCCCATCCTGGCCGCCACCTACGGCGTGTTCGTGTACCAGGAGCAGGTCATGGCCGCGGCGCACGATCTGGCCGGCTTCAGTATGGCGCAGGCCGACGAGCTGCGGCGTGCCATGGGTAAGAAGATCCTCGAGGAGATGGAGAAGAAGCGCATCCAGTTCGTGGAGGGCTGCGAGAAGACCTCGCGCATCCCGGCCAAGACCGCCGAGCGCATCTTCGCCACGATGGAGAAGTTCGCCGGGTACGGCTTCAACAAGTCGCACTCGGCCGCCTACGCGCTCGTCGCTTACCAGTGCGCGTGGCTCAAGGGCAACTACCCGGCCGAGTTCATGGCCGCCACGCTGACCTCGGAGATGAGCGACAGCGACCGTGTCCTCACGCTCATCGAGGAGGTGCGCCGTCTCGGCATCGCGCTGCTGCCGCCCGACGTCAACCGCTCGGAGTGGCGGTTCACGATCGAGGACGGCGCCATCCGGATCGGGCTCGGCGCGGTGCGCAACGTGGGAGAGGGGCCGGTCGAGCGCATCCTCGAGGCGCGCCGCGAGGGCGGGGCGTTCACCGACCTGTTCGACCTCGCGGCTCGCGTGCCCCACGGCACCATGAACCGTCGCGTGCTCGAGAGCCTCGCCGACTCCGGTGCGCTCGACGCGCTGGGACCGTCGCGCGAGCGCCTCAACGCCGGAGCGGCCATGGCGCTCGAGGCCGCGGTCGCGCACCAGCGCGAGGTCGCGAGCGGGCAGTCGTCGCTGTTCGGCGGGGACGCGGGCATGGCGCTGCCCATGAAGCGCGAGCTGCCGGCCGCCGAGCCTTGGCCCACCGCGGTGCGCGCCAAGCGGGAGAAGGAGCTGCTCGGCTTCTACTTCTCGAACCATCCGCTCGAGCCGTTCCGCGAGGTCATCGATCGCATCGCCACCCACCGGCTGTCGCAGATCCCCGAACTCCAGAACGACGCCGAGGTGCGCGTCGTGGGGTTGGTCGGCGACGTGAAGCAGCTGACCACCAAGAGCGGGAAGCTCATGGGCATGGTGATGCTCGAGGACCTCTCGGGGCGCATCGAGTGCACCATCTTCCCCGAGGCGTTCGAGCAGGCGCGCGCGCAGTTGGTGGCCGACCAGATGGTGATCGTGTCGGGTCGCATCGAGGTGCGCGAGGAGCGCGGCGCCAAGCTGCTCGTCTCGCAGGTGAAGCCGTGGGAGACCGCGCAGCACGAGTACGTGCCGCAGCTCCACATCGAGGTCCGCGCCGAGGACCTCACCGAGTCGAACATCGAGGGCATGGACCGTGTACTCTCCGGGAGTCCGGGGACGTCCGAGGTCGTCCTCCTCATCCTGAAGCCCGATCACACCCGCCTGGCCTACCGGGCCCGACGCTACCGCGTCGGCCCGAGCGAGGGGCTCGAGGCGGGGCTCACGTCCAACATGCCCGGCTGCCGCGTGCGCTGGGTGCGGGGGGGCGCATGACGGTCTGGTTGGAATTCGAGAAGCCGGTGCTGGAACTGGAGCAGCGCATCGCCGACCTGCGCGAGCACTCGGCCGAGTTGGGCGTGGGGGCCGAGCAGGAGATCGCCGAGCTCGAGCGCAAGGCCGAGGGCATGCGCCGCGACCTGTACGCCAACCTGTCGCGCTACCAGCGCGTGCAGATCGCGCGTCATCCCAAGCGTCCGTACTCTCTCGACTACATCCGTACGTGCTTCACCGGCTTCGAGGAGCTGCACGGTGACCGGCATTTCGCCGACGACCCGGCCATCGTGGCGGGGATGGCGTGGCTCGACCACCGTCCGGTCATGGTGATCGGTCAGCAGAAGGGCCGCGACACCAAGGAGAACCTGCTCCGCCGCTTCGGCATGCCGAACCCCGAGGGCTACCGCAAGGCGCTGCGCCTCATGCAGCTCGCCGACCGTTTCCGGGTCCCCATCGTGACGCTGGTGGACACGCCGGGCGCCTATCCGGGGCTCGGGGCCGAGGAGCGCGGTCAGGCCGAGGCCATCGCGGTCAACCTGCGCGAGATGGCCACCTTCGGGGTGCCGATCGTCACGGTCGTGATCGGTGAGGGCGGCTCGGGTGGCGCGCTCGCGATCGCGGTCGCCGACCGCGTGCTCATGTTCGAGCACTCGGTGTACTCGGTCATCTCGCCCGAGGGTTGCGCTTCGATCCTGTGGCGCGACGGCAAGCAGGGGGCGAAGGCCGCCGAGGCGCTGCGCCTCGCGGCCCCCGACCTGCAGCACCTCGGGATCGTGGACGGTGTACTGCCCGAGCCGTTCGGCGGCGCGCACCGCGACCCGGCCGCGGCCGCGACCACGCTCAAGGCGGCGCTCGCCGAGAACCTGGACGCGCTCGCCGGGGTATCCCCTTCGGACCTCATGGCGCAGCGCGCCGCGAAGTTCCGCAAGCTGGGTGTGTTCCGCGACACGACCGCTTGACCACGGCTTCACGACTCGGCGGGGCCGGGGGGCACCCCGGTTCGCCTGTGCTAGACTGCCGAGCGCGTTCGCGTCCCGTCCGAGCTGCCGGCTCAAGTCGCTGGCGGCCATGCCGATGACCGTTCCAACCTTGTCCCCGGCCGTCCGAGGAGAACCATGGCGCTGAGCCCCGAACTGCTGGCCATCCTGGTGTGCCCCGCCTGCAAGGGCGACCTCACCTACGATGCGACCGCACACACGCTGACCTGTCCCGCATGCCGGCTCCGCTACAAGGTGGTGGACGACATCCCGGTCATGCTCGTGGACGAGGCCGAGAAGTTCTGACGCCGCGGTCCCTGCTCGTGCGCCCGCGCTCCATCCTCCGCGCGCTCGTGGCGGTCTTCGCGCTCGCCTGCGCGGCCGTCGTGCCCGCCGTCGCGGCCCCCGAGGCCGGTCTCGCCGGGCTCCGGCTGGCCCCGGCCACGCCGGGTGCCGTGCGTTTCAGCGTCACGGTCCCCGAACCGCGCCTCGTGCGCGTGGACCGCGAGCAGCAGCACGACGATCTCGTGCTCGAGGGCTTCGCGGCCGTCGGCGTGCCCGGGCGTCCCGCGCTGCCCACGCGCGTCGTGCTGGTCGCCGTCCCGCCGCTCGGTGAGGTGCGACTCACCGCGGTCGCGAGCGAGTTGCGCGTGCGCGAGGGCGTCACGCTGGCCCCGCAGACCCACGTCGATCGCGACGGTCAGGTGGTGCGTGTGCCGCGCGACCTCGCCTCCTACGGTGCCGAGGGCGACCCGACGCCGGTGGCCGCACGACTGCTCGAGGTCACCTGGATGCGCAACCAGCGCGTCGCGCGCGTCGAGTTGTCGCCCGTGGCGTACGAGCCGGCCGCGCGCCGTCTCGGCGTGGCCGCGCGGCTCGACGTGGAACTGGCGGTCACGCCCAGCGGGCCGCTCGGACCGCCGGCCGAGCCCACCGACGGGTTCGAGCCCATCTACCGCCGCACGCTCGTGAACTACGAGCAGGGCCGCGCGTGGCGCCGACCGCGCACCGAGGCGTTCGTCGCCGCCGCGCGTCGCATGGGGATGCCGGCCGCGGTGCTGGCCGCCGAGGCCGTTCAGGTCGAGACCACCAGCGTGTTCGCGGGTCGCACGTGGATCAAGATGGCGATCCAGCGCAGCGGTTTCTACGCGGTCAACTACTCGCGCCTGCGCAACCTCTCGCTCTTCGACCCGCTCGTGCCGGCCCCGCTCGACAGCCTGCGCCTGTTCACGTGGCCCGGCGTGACGGTGCTGCCCGAGAACAGCTACTGCGACTCGTGCGGCTTCCGCGAGGTCGCGCTCGGCATCGTGCGCGACGTGAGCGCCCCGCCCTCGGGGCAACCCAACGTGGACGGGCCCGCCGACGGGTTCTTCGCGGACAACAACGACGCGTTCTACTTCTACGCGCAGGGTCCCGACGGGTGGGAGGACGAGCAGGATCCCTCGCGCCCCGACACGAGCTGGACCACCAATCCGTACGACCGCAACAACTACTACTACCTCACCGTGGCCACGGGGGAGAAGCCGGTCGCGGGGGGCTCGTACCCGTTCCCGCCGCAGCGCATCGGCGCCGGAGGGAGCACGGTGCGCGACGTCACGCCGAACGGCACCGAGACTCCCGTCGTGACCGTGCCGGGCCGCGTGCACCTCGAGCAGGACCTCGAGTACTGGCCCGACGCCACCGCGGTGGGCACCACCTACAAGTGGGAGAAGTGGTTCTGGCGCAGCCTCATCTCGGGCCAGACGTTCACCCACTCGCTCGACCTGCCCGACGCCGACGTCTCGCAGCCGGCACGCTTCCGCCTGCGTCAATGGGGGTTGTCGGACAACTACCGCAGCTTCACCTCGAGCTGCTTCGGCGACACGCCCGATCACTTCCTCGACGTGCGCGTCAACGACGTCGTGTTCCCGCGCTACGGGTGGTTCTCGAACACCGCGCTCGATGGGGGCGTGCTGACGCTCGACACCACCACGGTGTTCCTGCGCACGGCCGGCAACCAGCTCACCATCTCCGTGCCCACCGTGCCGCGCGACCCGCTGTGCGCGAACCGTCTCGACCGCAGCGGCGTGGCGTTCTACGAGGTGTACTACGAGCGCCGCCTACTGCCGCAGCAGGACGCGATCGAGTTCCGCACGCGCGCCACCGCCGGGCGGTTCCGCTACGAGGTCGGCCCGTTCGTGAAGGAGCCGTCCACCTACCTGTTCGACGTCACCGACCCGCAGCGCCCCGTGCTGTTGACGGGGGCCACGCGTACCGCTGTGCCGGGTGGGGGCTGGACGCTGTCGTTCGCCGACACGCAGACGGGCTCGCGGCGCTACGCGGTCGTCACCGACTCGACGCTCACGCAGACGACGGCGCTCCTCGCGTCGACCGCGCTCGCCGATGCGCCGTTCACGAGCCGACAGAACCTGCGCAGCACCACGAACCAGGCGGACTACCTCGTCATCCACTATGACGGCTTCCAGCAGGCGGCCGATTCGCTCGTGGCGTGGCGGCGGCTGCATCTGCCGCTGCTGACCACGCCCGCGCCGCACGAGGCCATCGCGATCCCCGTTTCGGCGATCTTCGACCAGTTCTCGGGCGGTCGCACCGACCCGGGGGCGCTGCGCAACTTCCTGCGCGCCGCCGCGAACTGGTCGCGTCGTCCGCTCTACGTGACCTTCCTCGGGGACGCGTCCTACGACTTCAAGGACATCACCGGGCGCGCCACCCCGGGTCAGCCGGGCTGTCTGCTGCCCACCTACGAGAACGGGTTCGACAACATCTTCGTCATCCGTCGCCAGTACGCCACCGACGACTGGATCGTGAACGTGAACGACCCCGTGCGCGTGCTGCCCGACTTCCTCTCGGGCCGCATCCCCGCGGGCGACCCCGCTTCCGCGCTCGCCATCGTGACGCAGAAGATCCTCGGCTACGAGCGCTCGGCGCCGTTCGGGGAGTATCGCAACAGCGTCGTGCTCATGGCCGACGACAACGTGCAGGGCGGGCCGTGCGACCAGACGACCTGCCAGACCGGCTGCGACCCGCTCGCGTGGACGCACGTCATCCAGACCGACAACCTGAACCAGTCGCACACGCCGTCGCACATCGATCGCCAGTACGTGTACCTGCACACGTACGCGACGGGCCCGGGTGTCACCAAGCCGGGGGCGCGCACCGACCTGTTCGCGAAGCTCAATCAGGGCACCTCGGTGTTCAACTACGTCGGCCACGGCAGCCCGTTCAAGATGACCGACGAGGGCGTGTTCCTCGACAGCGACGCGGGCACGCTCGTGAACGGCCTCAAGATGTCGCTCATGGTCGCCGCCTCGTGCGACGTGGGTAAGTTCAGCGACCCGACCGTGCAGAGCCTCGGGGAGCGCATCTTCATGTCGCCCACCGGTGGCTGCATCGCGGTGCTGTCGGCGACCGAGCAGGCGCTGTCGTCGGACAACAGCCTGCTCAACGGTCTCATCTACGACGCGCTGTTCGATCGCGACTCGCTGCGCGTGGGCGGCATCCTGCTGCCCACCCAGGGGCAGTACCACGTGCCCATCTCGGCCGCGCTGCTCGCCGCCAAGTCGGTGCCCGCGGCGCAGTCGCAGAACAGCCAGAAGTACCAGCTCATGGGCGATCCGGCGACGCTCCTCAACCTGCCGCGGCTGTGGGCCGACCTCACGCTCACCGACCTGCAGGGGGCGCCGTTGGACACGCTCGCACGCGGCCAGACCGTGTTGTTCGAGGGCGAGGTGCTCGACCGTCCCGGCGGCGTGCGCGTGCCGGTGGATGGCGTGGCGAGCGTGCTCATCGAGGACTCCGCGCCGCTCGACCGCACCGATGGCACCTGCCAGTTCCCGGCCGACTACACGTTCAAGGCCGGCACCATCTATCACGGCGACGTCACGCTCACGGCCGGCACCTTCAAGGGACGCTTCGTCGTGCCGCTCGACGCCGTCACCGGCGACGCGGGGCGCATCCGTGCGTACCTGAACGGCCGCCCGGTGGCGACCGCCGCTCCGGTGGACGGGGTGGGGGACCGCATCTCCTCGGTCGCTCCCGGCACGCCGCCGGCGGGTGACGAGGAGGGGCCGCGCATCACCCTGTCGTTCCAGGGCGGGTCCACCAACGTGCGGCCCGACGCGACGCTGCAGATCCTGCTGTTCGACGAGAGCGGCATCATGACCACCGGTCATGCGCCGCAGAACTCGATCATCGTGACGCTCGACGAGAACACCACGTCGCGCACCGACATCACCGCGTCGTTCCGCTATGCCGCCGACTCGTACCAGTCGGGCTCGGCGTCGTTCACCCTGCCCGATCTGGCGCCGGGTTCGCACACCATCCGGGTCTCCGCCGCGGACAATCTCGCGACGGGGCTCACCGCCGCCCGTCATCGCTCCAGTGCGACGCTCGAGTTCCAGGTCGTGGACGTGCCGCCGCTGCGGATCGTGCGCACCTACCTGTTCCCGAATCCGGTCACGTCGGGCGGGGGGAGGTCGGGGGGCGTGTTCGTGGTGGATGCCCCGGGTGACTCGGTGAACACCTTGATCCGCATCTACACGGTCGCGGGTAAGTTGGTGCGGGAACTACGACAAGCGGGTGGCATCGGGCAGGTCCAGATGGTCTGGGACGGCCTTGACGCCGAGGGGAGCCCCCTCGCCCAGGGCACCTATCTCTACAAGGTTCATGTCAGCGGCCGAGATGCCGATGGTAGGAGCAACCCCCGCCAGAGAACCGCGGCGGAGGGTCGGTTCGTCGTCCTCAGTCCCTAGTCCCACGCGCTCCCCGCGTCGGGTCGAGGGAAGTCGGAACCCGCCGGGCGGTTGCGGTGTAGTACCTCTCGTCCGGTACCATGCCCGCACGGCGGGTCCCTAATACAGGAGCCAATCCCATGCGTCTCACCCGGTCCATCCTCCTCGGCGCGGTCCTCGGCCTCACGCTCGCGACGTCGGCGTTCGCGCAGGGCACCGGTCGCTCGCTCGACATCCAGCCGGGTGCGCGCCAGAACGGGATGGGGGCCACCGGTGTCGCCATCGCCGATGACGCCACGGGCGTCACGTGGTGGAACCCGGCCGGCCTCGGCTTCGTGAACCGTTCGGCGATCGACCTCACCTACGCGCAGCTCGTGCCCGGTCTGGCCAACGACGTGAACTACAACTACCTCACGTTCGTGAAGCCCACCTCGGGTTGGGGTGCGTTCGGTCTCGGTCTCATCTTCCTGTCGTACGGCACCAGCGAGGGCACCGACCCGTTCGGTAACTCGACCGGTTCGTTCACCTCGAACGAGTTCTCGCCTGCGCTCTACTACGGCACCAAGCTGCTGCCCGACCTCTCGGTCGGTGCTTCGCTCAAGTACATCCGCATCCAGCTGGCCCCGCAGGCGCAGTCCGGTGTCGGCGCCACGTTCGGCCTCGACCTGGGCGCGCTGTACCGCATCCGCCCGGCGAGACTGAATCTCGGCGTCAACGTGCAGAACCTCGGGCCGAGCGTCACGTTCATCAACGAGGACGAGCGCAGCCCGCTGTCGCGTAACGTCAAGGTCGGTGCGGCTTGGGAGGCCTACGACAAGGGTGGTCTCAAGGCGCTCGTGGCCGCGGACTTCGACCAGTCGCTCGTGACCGATGCCTTCTGGCAGATGCACTACGGCGCCGAGATCCGCTACACGGACCAGATCGCCGGCCGTGTCGGCTACTATCACGATCCGCTCGGTCAGCTCGAGGGCCTCACGTACGGCATCGGGCTCGGCTGGAAGGGTCTGTCCGTGGATTTCGGCAGCATCCCGCAGGCGAAGGGGTCCGGTCTCCCGAATGTCTCCAAGCTCACGCTGGGTTACCGCTTCTGACGCGCACGTGAACCTGCGCCGTCTCCTCCTCGCTCTCACGCTCGTCGCGCTCCCGGCCGCATCGGCGTCACCCGCCGGTGCGGCCGAAACGCGTGTCCTGAGCGTTCGTCCCGTCGCGCCGGCCGAGCAGGTGCTCGATCAGCAGCGCCGCGGGAGGGAGCCCCGCGCCGTGCCACTCACCGCCGACGAGGTGCGCGTGCAGCGCGCTCGCATGGAGCGTCAGCGGATCGCGCACGACATCAAGCACGAGATGATGTCGCGGGCGCAGGGCGTGGACCGCAGCCTCGCGGCCTCGCGCCGCCCGGGCTGGCGGCCGCCGGCGGCCACCCTGGTCGATCCCAAGACCGGACGCGTGCCGGCCTTCGGTTCGGTGGTGCCCGTGGACACCCTTCGTGTGGCGTTCCTGCGCATCGACTTCCTCGCCGATCGCGAGGGCACGGCCTCATCGGGGGATGGGCGATTCAATCTCGACCGGGCCGATACGCTCGTGAACCCGGTGGACCGTCCGCCGCACAACCGCGCCTTCTTCGTGAAGCACGGCGAGGCGTTGTCGCGCTACTACGACGCCCAGACCTACGGACGCGTGCGCGTCGAGGTGGACGTGTGGCCGACCGAGTCGGACTCGGCCTACCACCTGTCCGACATGGCCGACCTCGGGCCGTGGCGTTTCGGCAGCAGCATCTTCCGGGCCGCCGTGGACATGATGAAGCTGTGCTTCTACGCGGCCGATTCGCAGGCGCGTCTCGTCGGCGATCCGATCCCGTGGAACAAGTACGACCGCTTCATGATCATCCACGCCGGCAGCGACCTGCAGAGCGACCTGCGCGCCGACTCCAAGCTCGACATCCCGTCGTTCACCATGTTCGTGAGCGACACCGACCGCGTGGTGTTCGCCGACACCACGCTGCGGCCCATCGACCGTGTGGCGTTCGTGCCCGAGACCCTCAACCAGGACGACGCCTTCGGGGCCATCAACGGCGTCATCGCGCACGAGAACGGCCACAACTTCTTCGGCTTCGGCGACATCTACGACATCTCGACGGCGCTGCCCACGGTGGGCTACTGGTCGCTCATGGACAGCGGCAACCTGCTCGGCGCACGCCTGCTGACCTCGCAGGGGGAGATCTACGCCGTCGGTCTGCTGCCCCCGAGTATCGATCCGTTCCAGCGCGACTTCGCGACCATCAGCGAGAACGGCATCCTGTCGTTCCGCCGCCCGGGCGCGGCCGACACCGCGGCGTTCGCGTTGCACGGCAGTCAGCGCACGAACGACTTCGTGAAGCTCGACCTCTCGAGCGACGAGTACCTCATCCTCGAGAACCGCTATCTCGCGCCCGCCGCCGCGGTGCGGCTCAACCAGGACGACTCGACGCGCGTGGTGCTGGGTCCGTTGCTGCCCGACACGCTCGAGTACGACGCGCTCCTGCCGGGCGGCGGTGTGCTCGCGTGGCACGTGGACGAGAGCGTCATCCCGTTCACGACCTCGCTGCGCGTCAACCCCGACTTCGGGTTCAACTCGAACCCGCGCCGTCGCGGCCTGCAGATGATCGAGGCCGACGGGCTCGACGACCTCGGCGACGTGGGCTCGCCCTACCTGCTGGGTAGCGCGCTCGACCCGTGGCAGGCGTACGTGGCGACCACGCTGTCGGACGACACCACTCCGAACCTGCGCCCCAACCAAGGGACGCGCCCGCACCTGCGCATCGACTTCCTCGATGACGCGAGCGACACCATGCACGTCCGCGTGCGTCGCACGTGGCAACCGGCGGGCTGGCCGGTCGCGGCGTCGTTCCCGCCCGGTGGGCCGTCGTTGCTCACGCTCGACCTCGACGGCGATGGCGCGCGCGACGTGGTGTGGGCGGGGGGCGACACCTCGACCGTGTTCGGATCACGCGGCGCCGACAGTGCCGCGGTGTTCGCGGTGCGATTCGACGGCCGTGGTCTCGCGGGTGCGGACTCGCTCGACTTCGCGCATCTCGATCGTCGCCCGCGCCGCGAGGCGGCGGGTTGGGTCACGGGCGATCCCGCCACCGGGCGGGGCCCGGGCGTGATCGTGGTGACGACGCACCGTTACGGTGCGAGCGATGTGTCCGGTGGACAGCTGTGGGCGATCGACGCCGATGGGTCGACGCGCGCGGGATTCCCGGTCGCGCTGCCGTCCCCGGCGAGCACGCCTCCGGTCGTGGCGCGGACCGCCGCCGGGATCCGCATCCTGGTGGGTTGCGAGGACGGGCGCGTGCGCGCGGTGGACGACGCCGGCACGCTCGTCGCGACCAGCTCGGTCGCGCTGCCCGGTCCGGTCTCGGGCCGACTCGCCTGGGCCGAGGACGGCCCCACCGCCACGCACGGCTTCGTCGCCGCCGGTGACACGACCGGGCAGGTGGGGCTGTGGCGATTGCCGTCGCTCGACGCGGTCGCCGGATGGCCGGTGCAGACCGGTGGCCACGGCTTCGTGCCCGACTTCCTGTTCATGGCCTCGGGTGGTGCGGGGGCCTCGGCCGACGCGTCGTGCGCGAGCGAGCCCACGCTGCACGTCCATCATGCGAACCGCGTCTGGGCGTACTGCCCGGTGGGCGCCGAGCCCGTGCCGGGTTGGGGGGCGCCGCTTCGCGATACGCTGGTCGCGGGGCTCGCCGCGGGTGACCCCGACGGGGACGGCTTCCCCGAGGTGGTCGCGCAGACGGTGGATTCGCGCGTGATGTTCCTCAACCGCACCGGGCAGCCCTCGCCGGGTTGGCCGCGCGCGGCGAGTGCGGTGGAATTCCGCACCTCGAGCGCACCGGTGGTGGTGGACGTGGACGGCGACGCTCGTCCCGAGATGGTGACGCTCACCGCCAGCGGCGTGCTCAACGCGCTCGGCTCGAACGGTCGCACCGCCGCGGGGTGGCCGCTCGCCACCGGTTCGGGTTGCGCCGGCGACATGGTCGCCACCGACCTCGAGGCCGACGGTACGCTCGAGGTGGTGGCCCCCGATCGCTTCGGTCGGCTCTACGCCTACTCGATCGGTGCGCTCGCGAGCGGGACCGCGGCGCCGTGGACGATGGCCGGGGGCGACGCCGGTCGCAGCTCGTCGCTGCCCTCCGCGCGCACCTCCAATCCGTCCGCGCCTTCCGCGGGGCCGCTCGTGAACGCTTCGCTCAAGGCGTACCCCAACCCGGCCCGCCGTCAGCCCGTCACGATCGCGTACCAGCTCACCGAGGACGCGACCGTCGAGGTCCGGATCCTCGATGCGTCGGGGCACGAGGTGACGCGCTGGACGCGCGCGGGCGTGCGGGCCGACAACCTCGACCGCTGGGATCCGAGCGGTGTGCCCGCCGGGCTCTACGTGGCGCACCTGCGGTTCTCGGGTGCGAACGGGACGCGTACCGCCACCGTGCCGATCGGGGTGCTGCGGTGATCGCACGTCCGCTCGCCCTCGCGCTCGTGCTCGTCGCCACCCCGGTGACGGCTGCGACGCCGCCTGCCGACGACGCCTACCGCGCTTGGCTCGCGGGGCGCGCCGAGGCCGGTGCGCACGCGGTGCTGTCCGACGCGACAGGAGCGATGCTCGTCTCGCCGCTCGCGCCGGCCGTGCGCCGCAGCGCCGACGAGGTGCCCGAGGGTTGGCTCGCGCAGCGCGCGATCGAACGCGAGTGGGGGCCGTCGGACGATTCGCTTTACGTGGAGATCGAGCAGCCCGAGTGGCGCTCGGAGGGCTTCGCGTTCCTGCTCTCGGGCGTCGTGCCGGGCGCCGGGCAGTACTACGTGGGCGAGGGCAGCGCGTGGTTCTACCTCGCGATCGAGGCCGCCGGTTGGGCGGGGCGCACCCTCTCGGGGCGCAAGGCCCGCGAACTGCGCGACGAGGCGGCTGAACTGGTCGGCGACCCCAACGATCCCAACGCGGGTTGGTCGTTCGCGCGCTACGAGGCCGCCTCGGGTGGCAGCGCGAGCCTTCTCGAGGATCTGTGGGTGGGGGACCGCGAGGCCTATTACCAGGCGCTCGCCAACGATCCCGCGTACCGCGCGGGATTCATCGGTCCGAATCCCACCGACACCTCGGACGAGTATCGCGGGCTGCGGGACGACTCGCAGGCCCGTTACCGGCATCAGCGTCTGTACGGCACGCTCCTGTGGATCAACCATGCGGTCTCGGCGTTCGACGCCCTGCGCGCGGCGCGGCTGCACAACCTTCCGATCCGTCGCAACATCGAGCTGCAGCTCGGGGGCCGCCTCAAGCGCGGTCAGCCCGATCTGCGCGCGACCCTCGTGCGGAGGTTCTGACCGTGGCCTCGTCCCTCTGTACCGCCCTCGTGCTCGGCGCGACGCTCGGTACCAGCCAGCCCTCCGCTCCCGAGTTCATGCTCGCCACGCCCGAGCCCGTGGTGGTGACGGTCACCGCCTCGCCCGCCATGGTCTCGCCGCTCGCGCTCGCCGCCGGCTCGATCTCGGGCTTCGACGACAAGGCCAAGCCCAAGCCCAAGCGCAAGGAATCCAAGCGCGCGAAGGACGGCGAGACGCTGGAGCCCCACGGTGACGAGGGGCTGGGGCCCGAGCGCGCGCGCATCCTGCTGCGCTCGCTCACCGTGCCCGGCTGGGGACAGGCCACGCTCGGCCGCAAGACCAGCGCGCGCGTCTTCGCGCTGACCGAGGTCGGCATCTGGAGCGCGTTCGTGGCGTTCCGCGTCCAGGAGGCGCAGCGCGTGCAGAGCTACCTGCGCACCGCGCGTCTCGGCGCGGGGATCGACCTCGGCGACAAGGACGACGAGTTCCGTCGCATCGTGGGCGCGTTCGCGAGCAGCGAGGAGTACAACCTCCTCGTGGTGACGCGCGACGCCGCGAACATCTATCTGAGCGACCCCGACAACCTCGACCTCGAGGGCTATCGCAAATACATCGCCGACAACTCGCTCTCGGGTGAGATGGCCTGGTCGTGGTCCGACGAGGGTACGTTCCGGCGCTACGGGGGCCAGAGGAAGTTCGCGCAGAAGGCCGCGCTGCGTGCCAACGCCGCGCTCGGGTTCGCGATCGCGAACCGACTCGTGAGCGCGTTGCACGCGGCCCGTGCCGCCGGGCACTCCTCGGCCGGCGGGCCCCAGGGCTGGCGCCTCGAGGTCTCGCCCGTGCCCGACGCCAACGGGCGCCTGACCGCGGCCCTCACGAAGACGTTCTAGGGAGGACGGCGGGGGTGCGCCGCATCGTCCGCGCCACGGGCCTCGCGCTCGTGCTGCTGCTCGTTTCGTCGTCGCAGGCGCATGCCGAGGACTCGGCCCGGCTCGTGCCCGTGGACACGCTCGCGAGCGCCCGTCTCGTGGATCCCGCGGGTCTCGCCGTGGACGTGTTCGGTCGCGTCTGGGTGAGCGACGCCACGCTGCACCGCGTGGTGCGCTTCGCACCCGACGGCGCGCTCCTCGACGAGACCGGGGCGCTCGGCAGCGATGCGGGATTGTTCCGTCGTCCGGGGGCGCTCGCGCCGGCCGGAGCGCTCGGGGTGGCCGTGCTCGATCGCGAGAACCGACGCGTGGTGGTGTACGACCACTTCCTGCGACGCCTCTCGGGTGGGGTGGCCTGGGGTGAGGAGGCGCTCGCGGACCGACTCGGTCGCGTGGACCCGGTCGCGCTCGCGACCGACCGCGGGGGTGCGTTGCACGTCGCCGACGCCGACCGCGACCGCGTGCTCGAGTTCGACTTCACGGGCGCGTTCGTTCGCGAGTGGGGCGGTTACGGCGGACGCGCCGGAGGCTTCAACGGTCTCGCCGCCCTGACCGGCGACGGGGGCGGGCGGTTCGTGGCCGTCGAGCGACCGCGCGCGCGCGCCCGGCGCGGGGCCCCCGAGGATTCGAGCGCGGGACGGTCGCGCGTGCAGTGGTTCGAGTCCGGTGGGCGCGTGACGCGCACCGTGTGGACCGCACCGTGGGCCGCCGGGGCGGGCGAGACCGGGATCGTGGTCGCGATCGGCGTGGACGGTCGCGTCGCGCTGGCGGCCGAGCGCTCGGGCGAGGTGGTGGTGCTCGAGCGCGACGGTCGCGAACTGGTGCGCGCGCGCGGGTTCGCGCAGCCGCGCGCGATCGCGTTCGACGCGGACGGTCGCCTGCTCGTGGGCGAGGCCGGGGCCGCGCGCGTCGTGCGGTGGGCGATCGCGTTGCCCGCGCCGGAGTGAGCGTGCGCGCGCGCGGACCATGGTGGCTCGCGTGTCTCGTCGTGCTCGCATCCGCCGCTCCCGTGCGCGCCGCCGAACCCGTGCGCGACCCGTCGTGCGCGGTCACCGCGGTGGTGCCCGTGTCCGGTGTCGCGGTGACGCGGCTGCCGCGCGGTTTCGTGCGCTCCGGGAGCGACTCGGTGTGGTCGGCCCTCGGCACATGGGTTCGCGGGCGTGACTACCGTCTCGACCTGTTGCGCGGCGACCTGCGACTGCTGCGCGCACTCGCACCCGGCGAGACGCTGTGGGTGCGCACGTGCGGTCTGTTGGCACCGCCGCCGCTCGAGTACCAGCGGCTCGAGTACCGCCCGACCCTGTCCACGGGTGCGAGCGGTGCCGCGGGGGACAGTGCGCGGCCCGCACCGCTCGCGGTGGCCGTGCGGCCCGCCACGGCACGCGACCCCGCGGGCGCCCCGAGCGGCAGCGCGCTGACGGTGAACGGCAACAAGACGCTGGCGGTGGACTTCGGCTCGTCGCAGGACGCCGCGCTCCGCCAGTCGCTGGACCTCTCGATCTCAGGAAGGGTCGCGCCCGGTGTGGAGTTGACGGGTGTCCTGACCGACCGCGACACGCCGGTCTCGGCCGACGGTTCGACGCAGGACCTGCAGTCGATCGACCGCGTGCTGCTGGAGTTGCGCGCGCGCGACGGGCGCGCCGCCCTCGGCGACCTGCCCTTGTCGGTGACGAACGGCGAGTTCGCACGCCTCGAGCGTCGCGTGCAGGGCGTGGCCGGCGAGTGGCGCACGGGCGGGCTCGGGGTGCGCGCCGGTGCGGCGGGCTCGCAGGGCGAGTACCGCCGCATGCAGTTCAACGGCGTGGACGGTCGGCAGGGCCCTTATCTGCTCACCGACCGTGACGGCGTCGCGGGCGTCACCGTGGTCGCCGGCAGCGAGCAGGTCACCGTGGACGGCGAACGCATGACGCGCGGTGAGGGCGCCGACTACGCGATCGACTACGACCGCGGTCGCCTCACGTTCTCGAACCGTCGTCCGATCTCGTCGGCCTCGCGCATCACGGTGGAGTACCAGTACGCGCTCACGCGCTACCGCCGCAACCTCGCGCTCGGCGCGGTCGAGTGGCGGCAGGGGCGATGGGCGCTGTTCGCGCAGGGCGTCACCGAGGGGGACGACTCGGGGCGCCCGCTCGCGGGTGCGCTCGACGCCTCCGATCGCGCGGTGCTGGCCGCGGCCGGGGACTCGGCGGCGCTCGGAGCCGGGGCGACGCCGGGCACGGGCGACTACGACACCACTTCGGTGGCGGGTGTGACGCGCTACGTGTTCGTGGGGATCGACTCCGGTGCGTTCGCGGTGCGCTTCGCACGCGTGGGTGAGGGGCGGGGCGACTACGCCGACTCCGCGGTGGTCGCGGGTCGCGCCACCTATCGCTGGGTCGGGCCCGGGCTGGGGGCCTACCGCGTCGGCCGTGCGTTGCCCGCGCCCGAGTCGCACCGGCTCGCATCGTTCGGGGCGAGCACGCGCTGGGGTGCGGTCACGCTCGATGCGGAGGGCGCGCTGTCGCGCTTCGACCGCAACACGCTCTCGGCCCGCGACGGGGCCGACGATGCGGGAGGTGCGGTGCGTGCGCGGCTCGAGGGCGAGGGGCGTGTGCCGTTCCTCGCGGGCCGCAGCGGGTTCTCGGCCGCCTACCGATCGGTGGAGCGGACCTTCGCACCGTTCACGCGGCTCGAACGCGCCTTCGCCGAGGAGGACTGGGGCCTCGCCCCCGGGGCCGACCTCGAGCACCCGCGCCGCGGTGACGTGGAGGGCTGGTGGCGTCCGAGCGCGGGGCGCGAGTTCGTCGCGGCGTGGTCGCACCTCGTCACGCCCGACGGTTACCGCGGCCAGCGGCGGCGCGCGAGCGCACGCTGGGGCAGCGGCCCGCTCACCGCGAGCGGAACGCTGCTCGATGCCGCGGGCAACACCGCAGGGCGCGCCTTCGGTGAGGGCGGGCGTAATCGAATGACCGGTGATCTGCGCTGGGCGGGCTCCTGGCTCGCCCCGGCGGTGCGCGCCGAGCGCGACCGTCGCGAGACCCCCGGCGACACCGCGGTGGTGCGCGACCGCGTGGATGCGCTCGACCTCGATCTGGCGGCCGGTGCGCGCGTGGGCTGGCGCATGGCGGTGGGCGCGGGCACGCGCCGCGATCGCCGCGAGGCCGGCCGCACCGCCACCGCCACGCGCACGCGCACGCTGCGCACCGAGCTCGAGACCCCGGCGGGGCAGCCCGTTGGCGTGGTGCTGAGCGGGCAGCGGCGCGACGCGCGCGACGAGTCGAGCGGCGCGCTCGTGCGTCAGGACCTCGCGAGCGTGCGGCTGCGCGGCGACTGGCGGCCGGCGGGACTGTCGGGCTCGGTGCAGGTCGAGCGCACGGGCGAGGCCGAGAACCGACGCGTGCGTACGCTCACGTTCGTCGGTGGCGGGCGCGGTGGTTACGACGCGACCGGCAACTTCGTGGGGACGGGGGACTACGACCTCGTGCTCGCGGTGAGTCCCGAGCTCGAGCGCTATGCGCGCACGGCCACCAGCGCACGTGCGACGTGGGCGTTCGGGAGGTCGGAGTCGTGGCGGGGTTCCCGACTGGAACTCGTGCTCGAGGACGAGGCCCGACGTCGCGGGGGCGGGCGGTGGTCCGACGTGCTGCTCTCGCCGGCCGTGGCGACCGGGGACGCCGCGCTCGCGCGCGGCTCGGTGCAGCATCGGCTCGAGGCCGATCTGGCTCCGGGCTCTCGTGCGGCGGCGTTCCGCGTGCGCGCCGAGCGCCGCGTGAGCGCGGACCGCTCGTTCGAGAACTTCGCGCAGGTCACCGAGGAGCGCAGCGGTGCGTTGCGCTGGCGCACGCGTCCCGGCACCTCGACGAGCGCCGAACTCGAGACGCGGCTCGCCTGGCAGCGCGCCACGCAGTCGTTCCTGGCCGGGGCGCGCTACGATCGCACGCTGTTCGAGCAGGCCGCGACCGCGCGACTCGTCTGGCAGCCGGCCACCACGCTGCGCGGTGCCGCGGTCGGTGACCTGTCGTGGTCGCGTCCGGTCGGAGGCCTCGAGCGCACGCGCACGTTGCGGGTCGGCCCCGACGTCTCGCTGGGCGTGGGGCGGCACGGTCGCGCCGACCTCACGCTGCGCCGCGCGTTCGTGAGCGGTCCGCCCGCGATCGGACTGCTGCCGAGCGCGGACCCGGCGGGCGCGGCGCGTTGGGACGCCACCGCGCGATTCGACTACCGCGTCCACACCACCACGAGCGTCGGGTTCGATGCGTCGGTGCGGGAGCGCCCCGGTCGCGCCACGGTGGTCACCGGGCGCGCCGAGGTGAGGGCCTTCTTCTGATGCGCGCGCTCGTTCGGCATCCGGTCCGCACCGCGTTCGTCGTGCTGATCGCGTTCGCGCTCGCCCCGTCGGTCGCGTGGGGCGCGCCCGCGCGTCTTCGCAGCGAGGGGTGGCCGCTCGCGGCCCGCGAGGCCGACGCCCTGTTCGCGCCCGCGGTGCGTGTGCCGACCAGTGCCGCCGCGCTCGAGGGCTCGCTCACTCGCGCGGTCGCCCGTCTGCAGGGGGCGGGCTGGCACGACGCCACGCTCGAGGCGTCGTGGAGTGCCGA
>JBEGJG010000008.1:21620-22279 GCA_041184705.1 Candidatus Eiseniibacteriota bacterium | reverse complement strand
CTGCCGTGGTGCGTGCGTCCCGGGGGGCGCGTGGCGTTCCTGTCGTTCCACTCGGGCGAGGATCGCCGCGTGAAGAAGGCGTTCCAGGCCGGTGAGCGCGACGGCACGTGGGCCGAGGTCTCGCCCGAGGTGGTGCGTGCCACGCCCGAGGAGCGCCGGGCCAACCCGCGTTCGCGCCCCGCCAAGCTGCGCTGGGCCCGTCGCGCGGACTGAGCGCGTCAGCGCTTCGTCGGTGCGGGAGCGGGCACGAGTCGCAGGATGCGCCCGTCGTGCGCCACCACGAGCGGCTCGCGCGAGGCGTCCTCGCCGAACGAGGTCACCGCGCCCAGTTCCACGCCGGTCCACTCGCGCGTGTCGTGCGCCCGACCCTTGTCGTGCTGGAACGATCGCAGCCAGCCCCGGCAGTAGTCCGAGAACAGGATCGCGCCTCGCAGCGCGGGGATCGCCCGCCCGCGGTACACGATGCCACCGGTCACCGAGCAGCCGTCGTCGTGGTCGTACTCCACGGCCGGGTCCACGAGGTTCGGGGGAGAGGGGCGCGGCAGACCGAAACGATGGCTGCCCTCGCGCACGTTCCAGCCGTAGTTCACCCCGGCGCGCGCGACGTCCACCACGTTGACCTCCTCCCACTTGTTCTGTCCCACGTCGGCGATCACGAG
>JBEGJG010000008.1:0-21582 GCA_041184705.1 Candidatus Eiseniibacteriota bacterium | reverse complement strand
TCGAACGCCCAGCGCCACGGGTTGCGCAGCCCCAGCGCCCAGATCTCGGGCGCGCCGTCGGCGGGCCGCCCCTTGTAGGGGTTGCCGTCCGGGATCGCATAGGGCTCGCCGCGGTCCACGTCGATCCGCAGCATCTTGCCCAGCAGCGACCTCGTGTTCTGGCCGTACCCGATGGGGTCGCCACCCGCACCGCCGTCGCCCATGCCGACGTACAGCATGCCGTCGGGGCCGAACGCCAGGCCGCCGCCGTTGTGGTTGGGGAAGGGCTGCTCGATGGACAGGACGGTGCGCGCGCTCGCGGGGTCCACGCTGCGCCGATCGGCGCGCACCGTGAGGCGCACGATCCGCGTGGTGCCGCGACGGTCGGTGTAGTTCACGAACAGGTGGCCGTTGCGCGCGTAGCCGGGGTGGAACGCCAGCCCGAGCAGGCCGCGCTCGCCGCCCGACCTCAGCGACTCGGTGAGGTCGGCGAACACCTCGCGCGACGGACGACCGTTCTCGATCCAGCGGATGGTGCCCGGCTGCTCGACCACGAACAGCCGGTCGTCGCCGGGCGCGAGTCCCACGAACACCGGCTTCTCGAAACCGTCGGCCACGACCTCGGCGCGCACCCCGGTCGAGGGACGCCAGACGGTGCCCTCGGCCAGAGACGGCATCGCGGCCGAGACGGTCAGCAGGAGAGCGAGCCCAAGCGGGAGGTTCGTTCGCATGCCAAGACGATACCGCTCACGTCGCGTGGCCCCAAGCACGGACGCCCGCCGGCCGGTGGCCGACGGGCGTCATGACACCCAGGGATCAGAACTGATGCTTCTCCGTGGAGTCCGCGAGTGCGCGGGTCGCCGACTCGCCGCCGGAGATGACCTCCTGCAGCGCGTCGAACCAGCCCGTACCCACGAAGCTCTGGTGCTTCACCGCGGCGTAGCCGTCGGAGGCCGCCAGTTCGAACTCGCGGTCCTGCAGCTTCGAGTACGCGCTCATGCCGTGGTCGCGGTAACCGCTCGCCAGCTCGAACATGCTCAGGTTGAGGGCGTGGAAGCCCGCCAGCGTCACGAACTGGAACCTGTAGCCCATCGCGCCCAGCTCGCGCTGGAACTTCGCGATCGTCGCGGCGTCGAGCTTCTTCGACCAGTTGAAGCTCGGCGAGCAGTTGTACGCCAGCATCTTGCCCGGGAACCTCGCGTGGATGCCCTCGGCGAACTCCTTCGCCTCAGCCAGGTCGGGCGTGCTCGTCTCGCACCACACCAGATCGGCGTGCGGGGCGTACGCGAGCCCGCGGTCGATCGCCATGGCGAGGCCGTTCTGGATGCGGTAGAAGCCCTCGGCCGTGCGGTCGCCCGTGAGCCAGCGGTGGTCGCGCGGGTCGATGTCGCTCGTGAGCAGGTTGGCCGAGTGCGCGTCGGTGCGCGCCACGAGCACGGTGGGCACGCCGAGCACGTCGGCTGCGAGTCGTGCCGCGACCAGCTTCTGCACGAACTCGCGCGTGGGCACCAGCACCTTGCCGCCCAGATGCCCGCACTTCTTGGCGCTCGCGAGCTGGTCCTCGAAGTGCACGCCGGCCGCGCCGGCCTCGATCATGCCGCGCATGAGTTCGTAGGCGTTCAGGTCGCCGCCGAAGCCGGCCTCGGCGTCGGCCACGATGGGCGCCATCCAATCGCGCCCGCCCTTGCCCTCGAGGTGCGCGATCTGGTCGGCACGCTGCAGCGCGTTGTTGATGCGACGCACCACGTGCGGCACCGAGTCGGCGGGGTAGAGGCTCTGGTCGGGGTACATCTGGCCCGCCGAGTTGGCGTCGGCCGCGACCTGCCAGCCCGAGAGGTAGATGGCGCGCAGGCCGGCCGACACCATCTCGACGGCCTGGTTGCCCGTGAGCGCACCCAGCGCGCGCACCGGCTCGGCGGTGTGCAGGTCGTTCCACAGTCGCTCGGCGCCGCGACGCGCGATCGAGTGCTCCACGTGCACGGTGCCGCGCACGCGCACCACCTCGTCGGCCGTGTAGCGTCGGGTCACGCCCTGCCAGCGCGGGTCGTTCGCCCACGCGTGCGTCATCTCGGCGGCGGTCATCGGTCGGTCCATGGTTCGCTCCTCGGGGTCCCGGCGCGAGCCGGGGAGTGAGGCGTGTCGGGCGCGGATGCTCTGCGGGAAAAGGTCGCGGGACGCGGCCCGCGCTTCGGGATCAGACGGGGTCGAAGAAGCCGTGGTCGATCATGGCCCGGCTCTGGTGCGCGGCCTCGTGCAGCGAGCGTTCGTCGCCCGCGTCGCGGCCCAGCGTGAGTTCCGAGACCAGCATGGTGAGCGCCTCGTCGAAGCAGCGACGCACCGTGGCCTCGTCGTGCGCGACCGGATGACCCTCACCGTCGGAGAGCGTGAGGCGGTCGCGGTGCAGCACGCGCTGCGCGATCATGAGGCGGTAGATGCGGTCGGTCGCGAGGTCCTCCATGTAGCCGTCGAGCAGGCTCGCGCCACGACCGGCGAGCACGCCGTTGCGGTAGCGGATGACCGTTCGCACGGCCGAGCGCGTCCCGGTGAGCGTGATGCTGCCCACGCCCTCGGGGACCGGGCGCAGGTCGGGATAGCGCTCCACGTCCGAGGGGCGGGTGTGCAGCTGGTTCGGGGCCGGGAACTGCGCGACCGCGATCGCGTTCTGGTCGGGGTGGCCGGTCCACGCGCCGTCCATGCCGCAGGCCGCCTCGTTGCGCTTGTCCTTCTCCAGAGTGGCCAGCGCGCGCGCGTTGAGTTCGGCGTCGCTACGGCTGGGGTAGAGCGCCGTCATGCCGCCGATCGCGAGCGCGCCGCGACGATGGCAGATGTCCACCATGAGGTGGCGCAGGCGCTGGAAGAACGGCACGTCGTGCGGGATCGTGTTGCGGTCGGGCAGCACCCAGCGCGGGTCGCGCAGGTTCCAGTGGATGAGGCTCGCCATGTAGTCCCAGCGCCCGAGGTTCAGGCCCACGATGTGGTCGCGCAGGTGGAAGAGGAACTCCTCCATCTGGTAAGCGAGCGGGTGCGACTCCACCAGCGCCATGCAGCGGATGGTGCCGCGCGGCCAGCCCCGCGCCTCGGCCACCGCCTTGAACACGTCGGCCCACCACGCGGCCTCCTCGGCCGACTCGCTCTTGGGGATGTAGATGGCGAGCGGGTGCGAGAGCCGAGCGGCGTCCACCGTGAACGCGAGCAGCGCGAGGTCGAACAGCGATGCGCTCGTGACCGCGCCCGGCATCACACCGGCCTGTGAGAGATGCAGGCCACGCACACGGCTCCAGATCGCCACCGACGAGGGTTCGATCCCCACCCAACGGCCACGCTTGGCGTCGTGGTAGGTGAGCGTGCCCTCGAGTGCCGCGCGGATGTTGGCGATGCCGCGCATGAGCTGCGGCCACGCGTTCGCCATCGAGTCCTCGAGGTCGAGCATGACGCCCGGCGCGCCCGAGTTGAGCATCTTCACCACCAGCTCGGCGTCGTCGGCCGGACCGGTCATCTGGTTGCGCTGGTCGGCGCACCACGCCGGGACCTGCAGGGACCACTCGCTCGTGGTCGCGACCGAGGGCGGCAGGTGATCGGGCAGCTCGCCGAGCTCGTGCGCGCGGCGCAGCCGTTCACGGCGCGCGGCGGCGAGCGCCTGCTGGCGGGGCGTGAACGAGTCGTGCAGCCCCCGGTAGAACGCCGCGAAGCCCGGCGGCAGGTCGCGCTCCATGTCGAAGCCGTCCGGGGCGTGGTTCATGGGGGGGATGTGCGCGTGCGGCTCGTGGCGTTCGCTCACGGTCGTCCTCGTTCAACACGGGAGCCCCGCGGACCTCGTGCCCGCGGGTGCACCGCCAGTATCGGCCGCGGTCCAGCATGCCTTGACCGGGCCGGGTCACGGCAGGGAGCCGGCGGGACCGTGGCCCAAGACGGCTTCGGGCGGCACGCGAGGCGCAGGACGCAAGATGTTGCTAGGCTGCACACTCCGGGTGTCGTTCGCGCCCCGGCCGATCCGCGTCCCCGAGGGCCCTGCCGTGTCCGAGACCGCCACCGAACTGGAACCGTTCGTCACCTGCGCCCGTCATGCGATCGAGCGCGAGTACCCCGTCGCGCTGGTGCTCATGATGCGCGGTCCCGAGGACCTGGGCCTTCCGCGCGAGGTGACGCCGGTGTTCCGCGGCAGCTACGACTGGCACTCGGCGGTGCACGGTCACTGGACGCTCGCACGCGCGCTGCGGCTCCACCCGGCGGCATCGTGGGCCGAGGACGTGCGTGCGTCGCTGGCGCGATCGCTCACCTCGGACGGGCTTGCGGTCGAGCACCGTTTCGTCGAGGCGCGTCCGGGGTTCGAGCGGCCGTACGGTCTGGCGTGGGTGCTCGCGCTCGCCACCGAGTTGCGTGCGCTCGCGTCCGCCGGCGGCGACGACGCCACGAGGGCCGCGCGCTGGCGCGACGACCTCGCGCCGCTCGAGACGCTGGCCGCGGAGCGACTCGTCGCGTGGGCCGCGCGCCTGCCGTTCCCGGTGCGCTCGGGCGAGCACGCCCAGAGCGCGTTCGCGTTCGGACTCGCGCTCGACCACGCGCGCGCCACGGGGCACGCGGCGCACGCGGACGCGCTGGCCGAGCACGTGCTTCGCTTGCACCGCGACGACACCGACGCCCCGGTCGCCTACGAACCCTCGGGGCAGGACTTCCTCTCGCCGGTGCTCGGGGTCGCCGACCTCATGCGCCGTGTCATGCCGCGGACCGCGTTCGTCAACTGGCTGCACCGCTACCTGCCGCCGCCCGACGACGCTCGCGTCGCGCGTTGGCTCGAGCCCGTGACGCCGCCCGATCGCAGCGACGGCAAGTTCGCGCACCTCGACGGGCTCAACCTGTCGCGGGCGTGGATGCTGGAGGGCGTGGTCTCGGCGCTGCCGGTGGGGCACGAGTACTACTCGGTGCTCGAGCGCGCCGCGTCGCGGCACGCGCGGGCCGGCCTCGGGGCGACGCGCGCGGGCACGGACTGGATGGGCACGCACTGGCTCGCGAGCTTCGCGACCTACCTCGTCACGCGAGCGGGGTTGCAGCCCCCACAGGAGTAGCGCGCCTCAGCGGCGAGCGGCGGCGACCGCCTGCTCGAGCGAGGCCCACGCGGCATCGTCGAGCGGCCCGGTGTGCAGCCAGCGCACCACGCCCTCGCCGTCCACCAGCGTGAGGTAGGCCGCGTCGGGGTCGCGATGGCCCATGCGCTTGCGCCACTCACCGCCCTGCTGCCACACGGTGATCACGTTCTCGTGCAGCGCGACCGGGGTGCCGCGCCGCATGCCACGGTCGATCATGGGGCGCGCCACGCGCGCCATGCCGCCCATGACCGGGACCTCGTAGAACGTCACGCCGGGCGTGCTCCCATGGGCCTGCTGGAAGCGCTTGCCCCACGCCTCGACCTGCAGGCGCGACTTGTACGAGAACCCGAGTGCCAGGAACGCGACGCGGCCCTTGCTGTCGCGCGGCACCACCGCCTCGCGCCCCGTGAGGTACTCGCCCACGAGCGGCGGCAGCGTGTCGCCCGGCACGAGCGGACGCACCGGGGCGGCCGCGTGTGCGGACGTGGGGCAGGCGAGCATGGCGCACGCGATCGCGAGCGCGAGGAGCACGGCGGGGAACGGGTTGGGGAGGCGCATGGCCCGATGATACCGTTCACCGTCCGCCGTCGCATCCATCCCGAGGGACCATGGACCGTTCCGCGTTCGCCGCGCTGCGCCATCGCAACTTCCGCCTGCTGTGGGGCGGGCAGATGCTCAGCATGGCCGGGTCCATGATGCAGAACGCCGCGCTGCTGTGGCACGTGGCCACGCTGGTCGAGCCCGAGCGGCGCGGGTTGGCGCTCGGCATGGTGGGGCTGGTGCGCGTGCTGCCCATCCTGGTGCTCTCGCTCGTCTCGGGCGTGGTCGCCGACGCGTTCGACCGCCGCCGACTCATGCTCGTGACGCAGGTCGGCATGGCCGCTTGCGCGCTCGCGCTGGCGGCTCTCGAGTTCGCGGGCGTGCGCCTGCTCGCGCCCGTGTACGTGCTCGCGGCGTTGTCGGCGGCGTTCGGCACCTTCGACGGGCCCGCACGACAGTCGCTGGTGCCCACGCTCGTGCCACGCGAGACGCTGCCCAACGCGGTCACGCTCATGGCCATCCTGTTCCAGGTCGCCTCGGTGGCGGGGCCCGCGCTGGGCGGCGTGGTGATCGCCACCGCCGGTGTGGCGTGGTGCTACCTGGTGAACGCGCTGTCGTTCGGATGCGTGATCGCGGCCCTGCTCGCCATGCGCGACGTGCCCGAGCCTCCGCGCGAGGAGCGCGCCCCGGTGTCGTGGGCGGCGGCGCGCGAAGGGCTGTCGTTCGTCTTCCGCACGCCCATCATCCGCAGCACCATGCTGCTCGACTTCTTCGCCACCTTCTTCGCCTCGGCGACCGCGTTGCTCCCCATGGTGGCGACCGACGTGCTCGGCGTGGGCCCGGCCGGTTACGGACTGCTCTCGGCGGCCCCCAGCGTGGGGGCGTTGCTCGCGGGGCTCGTCATGGCCCCGCTCGCCGACCGCATCCGACGGCGCGGCGCGGTGCTGCTGTGGGCGGTCGCCGCGTACGGCGCGGCCACCGTGGCGTTCGGGTTCGCACGCGAACTCGCGTGGGCGTTCCTGTGGCTCGCGGTCACGGGGGCGGCGGACAACGTGAGCATGGTGCTGCGCAACGTCATCCGCCAACTCGCCACACCCGATCGCATGCGTGGACGCATGACGAGCGTCAACATGATCTTCTTCATGGGGGGGCCGCAGTTGGGTGAACTCGAGGCCGGACTCGTCGCGCAGTGGCGAGGGGTGGTCGCGAGCGTGGTCAGCGGTGGGGTGGCCTGCATGCTCGCGGTGGGGTGGATCGCGGCGCGCGACCCCGTGCTGCGGCGCTACCGACGGGAGGACGCGATCGCTCCCGAGCCGGGCGCGTGACGCTCGTGCGGCAGCGCGCGGTCGTGCGATACTCGACGTCATGAGCAAGTCCGTCCTCCGCGGGTCGCGGCCCGCCACGACCGTGTGCCCGTTCACGCCGCCGCTGCCGGTGCTGGCGCTCGTCGTCGTCGCGCTGGTCGTGTTCGCGCACCGGCACGTGCTGGATGCGTTCTTCGCCCTCGACGATCTCATCCTGTTCCAGCAGGCGGCGGGCGTGAGGGCGTGGCCCGAGACCCCGTGGCGCTGGCTGTCGGGTATCGCGTGGTTCCGAGCCGTGGTGCCGATGTGGGCACACGAACCCCTGCCGTACCACCTCGCGAGTCTCGCGCTGCACCTCGTCAACGCCGGGCTGCTGTTCGTGCTCGCGCGCCGGTGGGGAGCGGGGCCGCTCGCCGCGATGGTGGGGGCCACGCTGTTCGGCATCTCGCGCCTGCACTTCCCGGCACTCCTCGCGGCGACCTCGGTGGGTGAACTGCTCGCACTGGGGCTCGCGCTCTCCGCGGTGCTCGTGGCGGGCACGGGGCCGCGCGCGTGGTGGGCGGCCGCGTTCATGGCGCTCGCGGTCTCGGCGAAGGAGAGCGTCATGCTGGTGCCGCTCGCCGCGCTGCTCGCGCCCGGTCCCGAGGGCGGCTCGCGATCCCGCACGCTCGGCCCCGCGCTCGTGACCGGGTTCGTGGTGGGCATCGTGCTGCTCGCGAACGGTATGGGCAGCGGTCGTCTGGGGGGGCCCGCGTACTCGGTCGCGTTCGGGGGCAACCTGCTCGACAACGCCGCGCGTCTGGTGGCGTGGTCGTTCGACCTCGTGAGCCCGATCCCCGAGTCCACCGCGCCCCCCACGGGAGCCCTGCGGGTCGCGCTGCCACTGCTCGCGCTCGCGCTCACGGTGTTCGCGTGGCGCGCGCGGAGCACGCCGCTGCTCGCGGTGGGCGCGCTGTGGTGGTGGCTCGCGCTGGTGTTCGTGCTGCCGCTGCCGGGGCGCGTGTACCTGCACTACCTCTACACGCCGCTCGCGGGCCTGGCGCTCGTGGCGGCCGGCCTCGTGCAGTGGGCGGTCGAGCGTCGCGGTGTGGGCAAGCGTGCCTGGGCGGTGGCCGGGATCGCGCTGCTGGCGTTCACGCTGTGGAACGACGTCTCGCTCTCGACGCGCGTGGACCTGCGCATGGAGGCGGTGGACTGGCCGCTCGACCCCGTGCTGCGCAAGAGCGAGATCGCGCGGAGATCGATCGGCGACGTGCGTCGAGTGCTGGGGGGGGCGCGCTCGCGCGTCGCCATCCTCATCCCGGCGTCGTTGTCGCGGAACGTCGGCATGGGCAGCGGTCGGGTGCTCGCCGACACCCTGCCGGTGCAGCGCTACGAGCTCGAGGCGGTGCTCGATGGCGGGGCCTCCCTGCGCGCGTTCGTGCCCGAAGCGGAATCGGTGGTGTTCGTGCACGACTTCGAGTCCGGCCGCGACGGTTGGCGCTACCTCATCTCGCGCACCGACGCGCACCTCGTGGACCTCGGCACGCTGCCGGGGGCGCACCTGCGCGTGGTCGAGGCCATGATCGCGAGCGGTCTGCCGGCGGCCGCGCTCGACTACGCCGAGCGCGCCCTCGTCCATCAGCCCGACGACACCGCGATGCGGTCCCTGCGCGATCGCGCGGCCGCCGCGGCCCTCCAGAAGGGGACCCCATGAGCTTCCTGCTCCCGCAGACGCGCACCGGCACGGTGGCGAGCGTGCGTGCGGTCGAGTTGCACGGTGACCGCTACGTGGACCTGGCCGTGACGGTGGAGGGCGAGGGGATGCCCACGGCCACCGGTCGCGTCAGCGCGCTCGAGTGCCCGGGCGACCTCGCGGTGGGCGACCGCGTCGCGGTGCGCTTCACCATGGGCGTCATGACGCGCGTCGAGCGCGCCTGACGCCCACCGCCGATTACCGCAGCACCACCACGCGTCGCGTCGCGCTCGAGTCGCCGCTGCGCGCGACGACGAAGTACACGCCGGGGCCGATGCCCTGCGCCGCGGTGTCGAGTCGCAGCGTGCGCGCGCCCGACGCCCGGCCCGAGAACAGGTGCGCGACGCGCCGGCCGTGGACGTCGAGCACCTCGACGCTCGCCTCGCGCTCGCCCGCGGTCTCGAGCACGGCCTCGAGCGTGCCGCGCACCGGGTTGGTGGCGCGCAGCGTCACGCCCGCGCGTGGCTCGGGGTGGGGCCCCTCACCGGCGTCGAGCAGGGGCGAGGACACGGTGATCCATTCGGCGGCATCCAACTGCCCGTCCCCGTTGCCGCACGGGACCTGCAGCGTGAGCGCGCCCCCGTTGGCGTTGCCGTAGCCCGCGAACGCCACGCGTACGCTCGCGGGTGCCGAGCCGAACGCGCACTCGAGGTCGAGGCACGCCTCGAGCACCGCGCCCGAGGCCTTGCGGTGCGTGCCCGTCGAGACCTGCGCCTCGGAGGCGTCGAACCAATTGAGGAACGCGTTGTCGTTCTCGCTCGCCACGAACCCGTCCCACGTCGCGCTGGTCCCGGCCTTGCCCCACGGCGCGGTGCGCGTGCCCGTGGTGACGGGGCGCGCGACCATGAGGAAGTGGTCGAGGTTCGCGGTCGCGGCGACCGGCGGGCCGGCCACGTACAACCAGCGTCCGTCGTACTTCGCGTGGAGCGACTGGCCCCCGCACGACGCCACCACCGGGACACCCGCGTCGAGCGTGCCGTCCATGGTGAAAGGCGGGTTCGACGTGCACGGGTTGGCCACCGGGATGTGCCAGTCCGCACCGCCGTTGTTGTCCCACGTCCCGGTGCCGTTCGTGAACACGAAGTCCACCTGCGTGGCGTTCGCGGGGATCGAGTAGGTGTACGTCCAGCGCAGGCTGTCGGGGTTCCACGTCATGACCGGATCGGGCGACAGCACGCTGGTCCAGTTGCTGTGGCCGATGTGGATGCGCACCGGGTTCGTGGCGTCGGGCAGCGCGCCCGGCACCGCGTCGTACGAGATCGTCACCGTGCCGCCGGCGGCGGGCGTGGGCGGGGACCAGCGCACCGCGGGGCCGCCGCTGCCGCCCGTGCCGCCCCCGCCACCCGTGGCGTTGCCGGTGCCCACGTAGACGTGCTGGATGGGGCTGCGACGCACGTTGCCCGCGCGGTCGCGCGCCTCCACGTAATAGTCCACCAGCTTGTCCGACAGCCCGGCGACCTGTGCGGTGAACTGCTCCGCGATGTGGGTGGGGAGCACCGAGAACACGATGCTCGGGTCGTTGAGCACGTTCCCGGTCGGGAACGCGCGCCGCGTCATGGGCAGCGACAACCACGATCCGACCTCGGGACCGCCCGCGTAGGTCTCGTTCTGGGTCGAGGCGAGCGGGTTGTGACCGTCGGCGTCGAGTCGGTACTTGAGCACCACCGTGTCCACGCCGCTCACGTCGTGCGCGAACGTCCAGACGTGGAAGTCGCGAGCCATGTCGGCGCCCGCGCCGCCGGGATAGCGCCACAGCGAACCGCCGCCCTTGCCGCCCGGGTTCCACGGCAGGCGCTGCGGCAGCCACACGGTGGGGGGCGTGAGGTCGGTGCCGGTGAGCGAACCGGCGATCTCCTCCACGGCCCGGTTCGCCGCGAGCGAGGGTTTGATCTCGAAGTCGAGCGCGGTGCCGTAGTACATGTAGCCGCTCTCGTGACCCACGAGCAGGTAGTGCCAGGCTCGCTCGACCGGCGTGGTGCCGGGCAGCGTCGGGTCGGCGATGCGCGCCGCACTCGGCGCGGTGCCGCTCATCTGCTCGGCGGTGAGCACGCGGTTCGTGGCGGCGGTCAGCACCGCCCAGTTGCGCTCGTCCTCGGCCCAGCCGTTCGGGATGTCGAACTGTCCCGAGGCGTTCACGAGCGGCCAGTTCCAGTTGATGAACTGCGGCGAACCGAAGTCGCCGTCGGCGTTCACCCAGCCACCGTCCTCGACGTGCACCACGTCGGTCGGGTCCACCGGATGGTCGGCGAGGAACTCGGCCACGGTGGTGGGCTCGTAGCCCTGCGCCGTCGCGGCCGCGGCGAACTGGTCCACGTTCTGGTGGTAGTAGCTGTGCCCGCCGGCCCAGTCGTTGTCGCCGTCGTGCGCGAACAGCACCAGCATGGGCTTGGCCGGATCATTGTACGACGCGATGGCGTCGATCTCACCCGTGCCGTAGAGCCCGTAGCCCTCGTTCCAGCTCATGGCGTTGGCCGCGGGCACCACCACCATCCTGCGCACCGCCCCGGTCGCGGGGTCCACGTGCTGCGCGAAGTGGGGCTGGAGCCCGAACGGCACCGGGATGCGCGTGGTGACGCCGCGCGAGATGGACTGCGTGCGGTAGAACGGCTGCGCGGGGTTCACCTGATCGGCGCGGTTCGGCGGATCGCAGTTGTCGAGGTTCGCCGCGGCGGGGTAGTTCGCGCACGCGCGGGCGAGGTGGATGTCGGGCACGACGCTCCACTGCACACCCTCGTCGAGCAGCGCGGGGATGAGCCGGGTGCTGAAGCACATCTCGGCGGGGAAGAAGCCCTTCGACAGCGGCCCCGGGCCCCACGCCCCGGGCATGACCGCCTTCTGGACCTGCAACATGCGGCGGAACACCATGTCGTCCACCAACGGGTTGATGGAGTGGTGCATGGCCACGACCAACGGATCGAGCCGCCGCCGTCCGCCCGAGGTGGTCAGCGCCATGGCGTCGCGATACGGCTGCCACCAGTTCGAGGCGTAGCGTCCGCCGTTCCAGCCCGCGTTGCCGAGGCTGTTGAGGTTCTGGATGAGCGAGCCCGCGAACGAGACCTGCGCCCCCGCGTCGGGATGGTCGAGCACCGACTGGATCGCGCTGCGCGGGTAGTCCTGATAGTCGCGAACGCGGTCGTCCTTGTTGAAGATCGAGGCCACGTCGCTCTGGCTGTGCCCGCGCACGATCGTCTCGTACGCGAACTCGTAGGGCGCCCCGTAGGTGAGGCTGCGATCCGGCCAGTAGATGGGCTGGTGCATGTGCCACAGCCAGGTGGTGTGCACCGGGGCGGCCGAGGCGAGGGGGCCGGGCAGAAGAACGGCCGCGGCGAGAGCGAGGGGCAGGGCGGGATGCAAGCGCATAAGGTGAGGATATCGCAGGGGAATGCGTTCTCGCACCCGTTCGTTCGGCACCACGTGACCCGTGGGGCGACCAGCAGAGCCGGGCGACCGGTCCCCCATCGGCAGGGGCCAGCGGCCCCGATTGGGGCTTCCGTGGTGGGAGGGCGTGCGCGTACAATCCCTGCGCCTCGGCAGCCCATCCTGCTCGAGAAAGTCGTCTCGTCCCGCCGCCTCACGGCCCCCTTGCCGCGGTCCCGGCGGACCCTCCCGAAAGGTTCGCCCGCCCCGTGCGCAAGCTCCTCGCGTCGTTCCTCCTCGCGTCCCTGTCGCTCGTCGCCCTCGTCTCGCCCACTCGAGCGGACGTCATCCTGTCCGAGTTGTGCGACCCGCTGAACAACTTCGCGACCGACCGCTACATCGAGATCTGGAACTCGGGCCCCGCCGACGTGGACCTCACCGGCTGGTCGGTGGTCGCCGTGGCGAACAACGCGGACGTGCTCACATGGACGCTGTCGGGAACGCTGCCCGCCGGACAGGCGCGCGTCTGCGGTAACCCCTCGCCGGTGACCGGTTTCACCGTGCACTTCCCGAACTCGGCGTGGACCACGGCCGTGACGAACCAGGGGAGTTTCAACTGGAACGGTCAGACGGGCGACGGCGCCAAGCTGCGCGCCCCGGGCAACATCGTCGTGGACCAGATCGTCGCCCCCGGCACGTTGTTCCGCGACGGCACGCTCGTGCGCAACAGCGGGGTCACCGCGGGAAGTGCGACCTACGTGGCCACGGAGTGGACGTTCACCGCCGTGACGCTGGCCAGCTCGGCCACGCCGGGCACGCACAACGGCGGTGCACCGCCGCCCGCGGGTCCGAGCATCTCGAACATCGTCACCGACCCCGCCGTGCCCGCCGCCTCGCAGACCGTCAACGTGCAGGCCGCCGTCACCCATGCGGGGGGTGCGCCGACGTCCGTCACGCTGCAGTGGGGTAGCGCGGCCGCCTCGTTGTCGAACAGCATCGCCATGGCGCTGCTCGCGGACAGCACCTATCGCACCTCGACCGCCATCCCGGGGCAGCTCCCCGGGGCCTCGGTGTACTACCGCGTCTCGGCGGTGGGATCGGGGATCACCACGAACTCCGCGACGCTCAGCTTCACCATCCCCGGTGCGGGCGGCACGCCGCCGACCATCACGGCGGTGGGGCAGACGAGCGACTCCACCGTGCGCGTGTTCTTCAGCGAACCCGTGGACGAGGTGACCGCGGAGCAGCCCGGCAACTACTCCGTGGGCACGCTGGTGGGCGTGTCGGCGGTGCGCGACCCCGTGCTCACGTCCGAGGTCGAGGTGGTCGTCCGCAACATCGCCGCCGGCTCGCGCACGCTCACGGTGAACGGTGTCGCCGACCTGGGCGGTTCCACCGCGTTCGGGGCCACGCGCACGTTCAACTGGGTGGACGTGTCCATCCCCGCCGGCTACTACGCCTCCACCACGGGGCTCAAGGGTGCCGCCCTGCGCAAGGCGCTGCACCTGATCATCCGCAACCACACCGTGCGCAGCTACGACTTCGCGCTCACCGCGTACGCGACCACCGACGTGAAGCCGAACGGGAGGATCTGGGACGTGTACTCGGACATCCCCGGGGGCACGCCCGCCTATGAGTACGCGTACGGGCAGACCGGGCAGGGGGCGGGCGAGGGGTTCGGATACAACCGCGAGCACTCGTTCCCGCAGTCGTGGTTCAACAGCGCCTCGCCGATGGACTCCGACCTGCACATGCTGTACCCGACCGACGCCTACGTGAACAACCGCCGCGCGAACTATCCCTATGGCGTCGTCGGTACCGCGACGTGGACCTCGACGAACGGCAGCAAGCTCGGCGACAGCGTCACGCCCGGCTACACGGGGATCGTGTTCGAGCCCGCGGGGCCGTTCAAGGGCGACATGGCGCGTGCGCACTTCTACGTCTCGGTGCGCTACCTCGGGCAGGACGCGGGCTGGCCCGGCAGTCCCTCGACCGTCGGTTCGCAGTACGTGGCGTGGGCGCGCGACCAGTACCGGCAGTGGCACACGGCCGATTCGGTGAGCTGGAAGGAGCGGCTGCGCAACGGCGCGGTGTACGTGCACCAGGGGAACCGCAACCCGTTCGTGGACCATCCCGAGTTCCTCACGGCGATCCTCGACACGAACGTGGTCAGTGGCGTGGGCGACGACGCCTTCGGTGTGGCCTCGTTGCGTCCCGCGAGCCCCAACCCGTTCCTCGCTCGCACCAGCCTCGCGTTCACGCTGTCGCAGCCGGGGCGGGTCTCGCTGAGCGTGTACGACGTGGGCGGGCGCCTCGTGCGCACGCTCGCCGCCGACCAGTCGTACGCGGCCGGTCTGCACCGCCTCGAGTGGGATGGGCGTGACGAGGCGGGGGCTGCGGCCGACGCCGGGTTGTTCTTCGTGCGCCTCGATGCGGGAGGGGTGACGCGCACGCAGCGCCTCGTGCGCATGCGCTGACCTCGGGCGCCCGGTGCGCGCGACGCTTCCACCTTCGCTCGGTGGTCGCGTGCCCGGGCCCCGTTCCACTTCGCCGGTCGGGAGTCGCCTCCCGGCCGGCGTCGTCGTTGGGAGCGGGTTGTCGTCTCGTGGCGTCGCATGTAGCTTGCGCCCCGCACGCGGTATCCACGACGGACCGCGCTCCCGCATCCCCCATGTCCGGAGGCCCCCCGATGAAGTCGCTCGTCCTCGCCGTCCTGCTCGCCCTCGTCACCGTGCCCGGCGCGGTGGCGCAGTCCACGCCCGTCTCGGACAAGCCGTACTTCGAGGCGCGTGAGGACGTGACCACCTTCGCGCACGTGATCGCGGTGGATCGCAAGACCCGCACCGTCACGCTGTGGACCGAGGAGGAGGAGGACACGGTCTCGGTGCAGGTGAGCAAGGACGTGAAGACGCTGGGTAAGGTCAAGGCGGGCGACGTGATCCGCATCACCTACACCGACATGATCTCGGTGCGCGTGGACACGACGGGGCAGGCCGGGGTGACGCATGAGACGATGCGCGCGGACGCCAAGAAGGGCCAGACGCCCAGCCTGCAGATGAGCGAGAGCCTCATGCTGCGGGCGTCCATCATCGCCGTGGATCGTGCCGCGGGCACGTTCACGCTGCGCGACGGCGAGGGCGACGAGGACACGCTGCGCCCCATGTTCCCCGAGAACCTCGATCGCATCGCGGTCGGCGACGTGGTGGTGCTCACCATCTCGCAGTCCATGGCCGCGGTGGTCGAGCAGGCGCCGGGACGCAAGGTCACCATGAAGCGGACCGTGTCGCCGCAGTGACCCGGAGGTGGTGACCACGGGGGCCCGTCGCGTGTGAGCGCGACGGGCCCTCGTCGTTCATGGGACCGCGGGGTCAGCGCGCGCGAGCGGTGGGGGCGGGGCTGCCGGGTGTGGGCAACGGGTCGTCGAGGCGCAGGGTGAGCGAGGCTCTCCGCCGACGCAGGTCCACCTCGAGCACCTTCACGCGCACCACGTCGCCCGTCTTCACCACCTCGCGCGGGTCCTTCACGAAGCGTCGTGCGAGACGGGACACGTGCACGAGTCCGTCCTGATGCACACCCACGTCCACGAACGCACCGAACGCGGTGACGTTGGTGATCACGCCCTCCAGTTCCATGCCGGGGCGCAGGTCCTCGAGCTCGTGCACGTCCTCGCGGAACGCCGCGGCACGGAACTCGGGACGCGGGTCGCGCCCGGGCTTCTCGAGCTCGGCGAGGATGTCGCGCACCGTGGGCGCACCGAACCGCTCGTCGGTGAGTCCGTCCATCGCCACATGGCGCAGGAACGCGGTGTCGCCGATGACCTGCGACAGGGTGCGGCCGCTGCGTGCGAGCAGGCGTTCCACCACCGGATAGGCCTCGGGATGGACGGCCGAGGCGTCGAGCGGGTTGCGACCGTCGCGGATGCGCAGGAAGCCCGCGGACTGCTCGAACGCCTTCTCGCCCAGCCGCGAGACGTCGAGTAGTGCGCGACGATCGGGGAAGGGGCCGTTCCGATCCCGGTGGTCCACGATGCGCTGCGCCAACGAGCTGTTGAGGCCCGAGACGCGGGCGAGCAGCGCGGCCGAGGCGGTGTTCAACTCGACGCCGACGGCGTTGACGCAGTCCTCGACCGTGGCGTCCAGCGTGCGCGACAGCTTGCCGGGGTTGACGTCGTGCTGGTACTGGCCCACGCCGATCGCCTTGGGTTCGATCTTGACGAGTTCGGCGAGCGGGTCCTGCAGGCGACGCGCGATGGAGACCGCGCCGCGCAGGCTCACGTCGAGGTCGGGGAACTCGCGTGCCGCCGTCTCGCTGGCCGAGTACACCGAGGCGCCGGCCTCGGACACGGTGACCTTCGTGAGGCGCAGGTCGGCGTGACGCTTGAGCAGCTCGCCGACGAGCGCGTCGGTCTCGCGCGAGGCGGTGCCGTTCCCGATGCTCACGAGCGACACCGCATGGCGCTTGGCGAGTTCGGCGAGCCGCGCGAGCGTGCCCTCGCGGTCGTGGCGCGGGGCGTGCGGATACACCGTGGCGGTCTCGAGCAGCTTGCCGGTGGCGTCCACGACCGCCACCTTCACGCCCGTGCGCAGCCCCGGGTCGAGTCCCATGGTGGCGCGGGCGCCCGCGGGGGCGGCCAGCAACAGGTCGCGCAGGTTCATGCCGAAGACGCGGATCGCCTCGTCCTCGGCGCTGGCGCGCAACTGCGCCATGAGGTCGAGTTCGATGTGCAGGAGCAGCTTGGCGCGCCAGGCGAGGCGCACGGTGTCGCCGAGCCAGCGGTCGGCCGCACGGCCGCGCGCCGCCACGCCCACATGAGCGGCCACGGCGCCCTCGAACACCGACGGCGCGGATTCGGCGCGGCCGGGCTCGGGGTCGAGCGCGAGCGACAGGAACCCGAGCGCGCGACCACGCAGCAGCGCCAGCGCGCGGTGCGACGGCACGCGTGCGAACGGCTCCTCGTGCTCGAAGTAGTCCGAGAAGCGAGCCGCCTCGGCCTGCTTCTCGGGCGGCAGATCGGTGAGCACGCGCGATCTCAGCGCCCCCTGCGTGCGAACGCGCTCGCGCAGTTCGCCGATCAAGGTCGCGTCCTCGGCGAAGCGTTCCATGAGGATCTGCCGCGCACCGTCGAGCACGGACTTGGCGTCGGGGAACCCGGCTTCAGCGTTCAGATAACCGGTCGCGACCTCGTCGGGCACCAGCGTGGGATCGGCGAGCAGCGTGTCGGCGAGCGGCTCCAGCCCGGCCTCGCGCGCGATCTGCGCTTTCGTGCGGCGCTTCGGCTTGTAGGGGAGGTACAGGTCCTCGAGCGCGGTCTTGGTGACCGCCTCGAACACGGCACGTTCCAACTCGGGGGTCAGCTTGCCCTGCTCGCGGATGCTCGTGAGAATCGCTTCGCGGCGCTCCTCGAGTTCGCGCAGGTACCCGAGGCGCTCGGCGAGCGTGCGCAACTGCGTGTCGTCGAGGCCGCCGGTGGCCTCTTTGCGGTAGCGCGCGATGAACGGGACGGTCGAGCCTTCGTCGAGCAGGCGGACGGCGGCCTCGACGCGTGCGGGGACGACGCCGAGTTCGGCGGCGATGCGGTGCGGGATGGGGAGCATGGGGTGGGTTTCTAGCCCATGGGGGCGGTGGCGGCAACCCTCGGCGGTCCGGCTGCGTAATGGAGCGCGGTCCGCCACGTAGAAGTCGGAGGTGCGCGCCCACCCGATCGCGGGGGGGCGCGTCGAGCCGTGTCTGTGAAGGACCGGCGTGGCTGGACCCCGACGGTCCGATGCGGGAATCTCCCCCGGTCCGCCACCCCTTCCGTCAACGCTCTCCCGCGCAGCCCCACAAGGAGGAATGCATGACCCCGATGCCCCGCCATCCGCACGCACGGACGGCGATCGCCCTCGCGCTCGTGGCCCTGGCCGTGACCGTCGCTCCGGTCGCCGCGCAGCCCAAGCCCAAGGCGGCTGCAGCCGCGCCGCGCCCCGTGCGCACCGGTCTCGAGACGCTCGAGAAGCAGGTGCAGGAGTTCACGCTGGCGAACGGCCTGCGCTTCATCGTCGTCGAGCGCCGTCAGGCCCCGGTGTTCAGCTTCTTCACCGTCGTGAACTCCGGGTCGGCCAACGACGCGGTCGGCACGACCGGTCTCGCGCACATGATGGAGCACATGGCGTTCAAGGGCACCTCGCTCATCGGCACCACCGACTACGCCAAGGAGAAGCCGCTGCTCGACGCCGAGGAGCGCGCGTGGCAGGCGCTGCTCGACGAGCGTCGCAAGGGCTCGCGCGCGGACACCGCGCGGATGCGGCAGCTCGAGGCCGCGTTCACCGACGTGCAGCAGGCGTCGCAGAAGCTCGTCGTCGGCAACGAGTTCACGCGCATCGTCGAGCAGGCCGGTGGCCAGGGCATCAACGCCTTCACGGCCAGCGACATCACGGCCTACTTCTACTCGCTGCCCTCGAACCGTCTCGAGATGTGGGCGTCGCTGTTCGCGGGCGCCATGGTGGACCCGGTCTTCCGCGAGTTCTACAAGGAGCGCGACGTCGTGTACGAGGAGCGCCGCATGCGCACCGAGTCCTCGCCGATCGGTCGCCTCGTCAACGAGTTCGTGACCACCGCGTTCACGGCGCACCCGTACGGCTTCGGTGGTATCGGCTACCCGTCCGACCTCAAGACGTTCAGCCGCACCGAGGGTGAGGAGTTCTTCCGTCGCGCTTACGTGGCGAAGAACATGACGGTGTGCGTGGTGGGCGACGTCACGCTGGCCGAGGTCAAGCGCGTGGCCGAGAAGTACTTCTCGGCGATCTCCGACGACCCGGCGCCGCCGCCGATCGACACGGTCGAGCCCAAGCAGATCGCCGAGCGCCGCATCCTGCTCGAGGACAAGGCGCAGCCGTTCGTGCTCATGGGCTGGCACGTGCCGGCCGCCTCGGACCCGTCGTACGCGGCGTTCAAGGCCGCCTCCGACCTGCTCGGCGGTGGCGCGTACTCGCGCCTGAACAAGGCGCTGGTGAAGGACCAGAAGATCGCCGTGCAGGCCCAGATGTTCACGGGCTTCCCCGGCGAGATGTACCCGACGCTCATGGCCGGCCTGCTCGTGCCCGCCTCGGGACAGGATCCCGAGAAGGTCGAGGCCGCCGCGTACGCCGTGATCGACTCCGTGCTCGGCTCCAAGCCGTTCACCGAGGAGGAGCTCGCGGGTTACAAGGTGCGCATGCGCGCCTCGAAGATCGGCGCGGTGAGCGACAACTCCAGCCTGGCCAGCGAACTGGCGCAGGCGCAGTCGCTGTACGGCACCTGGCGGGACTTCTTCCGTGAGCAGGAGCGCGTCCAGGCGCTGACCCCGGCCGACCTCGTCAACGCGCTCCGCAGCGTGATGACCAAGAGCAACCGCACCGTGGCGATGATCAAGAACCCGTCGCCCACCGCCGCCAACGAAGGGGGGCGCTGACCATGGCGCGCATGACCCGTATCCTCGCCGCCGCCGCGCTCGCGCTGACGCTCGCGCCGCTCGCGCACGCCGCGGTGGACAAGAGCATCTTCGACCCGCGCAAGCTCCCCGTGCCGCCCATCGGCCGCATCCCGGCCGTGCAGCCCGAGCGCGTGGTGCTGCCCAACGGCGCCGTCGTGTACCTGCTCGAGGACCGCACGCTGCCCACGGTTCGCGGCATCGCCTACTTCCCGTCTAGCCCCGTGCTCGTGCCGGCCGAACGCGCCGGGCTGGCGCAGGTCGTCGGGGACGTGCTGCGTGACGGCGGTACCGCCACGCGCACCGGTGACTGGCTCGACGACCGCCTCGCCGCCATCGGTGCCGAGCTCGGGTCGAACGTCGGTGCCACGCAGGCCAGCACGAGCTTCCGCTGCCTGAGCGACAACACCGCCGAGGTCGTGGGGCTGTGGGCCGAGATGACGCGCATGCCCGCGTTCCCCGACGACAAGATCGAGCTCTCCAAGGTCGCCCTGCGGCAGAGCATCGCGAGCCGCAACGACGAGATGATGGGCATGCTCATGCGGGCTGCGCGCCATGCCGTGTTCGGCAAGGACAGCCCGTGGGCGCGCATGCCGGAGTACGCCACGGTCGAGCCCATCTCGGCTGCCGACTGCCGCACCATGCACACGCAGGTGTTCGTGCCGGAGCGCATGGTGATCGCGGTGTACGGCGACTTCCGTGCCGCCGACATGAAGAAGCTGCTGCTCGCGCGTTGGGGCGACTGGAAGCGCAGCGGCACGCCCAAGCCGGTGCTGCCGCCGACGCCGAAGTCGGTCACCCCGAGGATCGTGTTCGCCGCCAAGGAGGACGTCACGCAGTCGGGCGTCATCGTGGCGCAGCCGGGCTCGCGTGCCGACGACCCCGACTACGCGGCCATGCAGGTGCTCGAGCAGGGCCTGGGCGGCGGGTTCTCGTCGCGCATGTTCAGCTACATCCGCACCGCGCGTGGTCTGGCGTACTCGACGGGCGCCAGCGCGGGCACCGGTTTCGAGAGCCCCGGCGTGTTCACGGCGTTCTCGCTGACGCGCAGCGACTCCACGCTGGTCGCACTCGACCTCGTGAAGCAGCAGGTCTCGGCCGTCACGCGTGAGCCGTTCGGCCCCGAGGAGCTGGAGATCGCCAAGCAGGCGGTGGTGAACGGCTACGTGTTCAACTTCCAGGACCCGAGCCAGTCGCTGTTCCGCGCCGCGTACTACGAGTCGATCGGTTACCCGGCCGACTTCCTCCAGACCTACCAGCGCGCGCTCGAGGGTGTGACCGCCCAGAGCGTGCTCGAGGCCGCGCGTCGCAAGATCACGCCCGACCAGCAGGTCGTGGTCATCGTGGGACGCGAGAAGGACTTCGAGAAGCCGCTGGACAGCGTCGGGCTGAAGGTCGAGCGCATGGACATGACCATCCCGCCGCCGCCCTCCAAGATGGGCAAGGTCACCGAGAGTGCCGAGTCGCGCGCCAAGGGCAAGGGCTGGCTCGACGGTGCGGTCAAGGCCGCCGGTGGTTCGGCCGCGTGGTCGGGCGTGAAGACCGCGTCCATCTCGATCGAGGCCACCGTGAGCATGCAGGGACAGTCGCTGGGTCTCGGCATCGATGAGCTCTCGGCGTTCCCGTACCGTCAGGTCACCACGCAGAAGCTGCCGTTCGGCGAGGTGAAGCAGGGCTTCGACGGCAAGGTGGGTTGGCAGAGCGCCATGGGGCAGGTGCAGGACAACCCCAAGGCCGCCGAGGAGGCCGAGAAGGAGTGGAAGAACTCCCTCTGGCACATGTTCGGTGAGCCCGCGTCGGTGGAACTGGTGGCGCTCGACAAGCCCGAGAACGTGGACGGCGTGGATTACATGGCCGCCGCGGTGAAGGGCAGCTCGCGCACCGACCACGTGCTGCTGTTCACGGCCGATGGCCGCTACGCGGGTTCGGCGTACATGGACGAGGGCAACGCCCAGATGGGTCCGGCGCGCACCGTGGAGCTGCGGGGCGACTGGAAGCCCGTGGGCGCGATCCAGTACCCGCACTCGGTGAAGCTCTACCGGGACGGCAAGATGTTCATGGACGCGAAGGTCACGAAGGTGGAGCTGAACGTCGCGGTGACCGACGCGATGTTCGCCAAGCCCACGAAGTAGTCGC
>JBEGJG010000007.1:0-22583 GCA_041184705.1 Candidatus Eiseniibacteriota bacterium | reverse complement strand
GTTCGGCACCACCCAGACCCCACGCGAACCGCCTGCGGAGATCTGCGGCACGATGCCCTCGGACTCGACCGCGGAACGGCGGCCGTTCAGCTCGACGAGCCCCGTCCCCGCGCCGGTCGAATCGAACGCCGACACCGAGTAGAAGTAGACGAAGCCGTTCTTCACGCTGCGGTCCACGTACTGGTAGCGACCGATCGGATAACGCGTGCGGCCGATCTTGGGCACCACCGCACCGGGCGCCGGCACGACGCCGACGGCGTAGGCGGAATCCGTCTGGCACGGCCCCGGCGAGCCGATGCAGGGCACCGTCGGATCGGGGCGGATGACGTCACCGCTCTGGCGGTCCCAGAGGTCACCGCGCTGGAGGCAGATCTCGACCGAGTCCTCGCGCTGCGGGATCCAGACCTTCGGGCAGACACCGACCGTGTCCCCGGGGAAAAGGGGGATGCGGTTGTTGCGGGGCCCGTCGAACATGCGGTACTCGGCGAGCAGGGTCCAGTCGTCCTCGGCGGGACCGCTGGAGCCGACGGGACGAGTCCAGTTCTGCACCTTCCAGATCTTGTAGCCCTTGAAATCGAACCAACCCGTCTTGGGGTCGGGGGCGAGCTCCGAGAGGTTGTCCCACGCGATCGACACCTGACCATCACCGGCCGGCGCGAAGCGGCGGTCGGGGTTGTCGGTGTAGTTGTAGGTGACGCCGAGGTTGGTGTTCGGGCTCGGGGGCGGCGACTCGGCCAGCCACGTGCGACGGAACAGACCACCGCGCGCGCGCGAGTAGGCGCCCGTGCAGTAGTCGCAATCGAAGTCGAAGTACTCGTAGCGCTGGTCGTTGACGAAGCGCGGCGAGGGGTCGCGCTGCTCGCAACCCTGCAGCTGGAGGATCTGGCCCGGGGGCGCCTTCTGCGCGCTCTCGCGACCATGGAAGTCGGGCAGCGTCGGCCACGACCGAACCTCGTACGAACCGTCGAACGCGAGCTGGGCCGAGATGGCGTTGTCGAGCGCCGGGTACTTCGAGATCAGCTCCCCGCCGCTCGGGATGCCCCACGTCTCGGTGCCGTCCGGATCGGTCTTCAGGAGCTCCGCCTGCGCCTGGTACTCCTGCGTGTAGGCCTGCGCCTGCTGGAGCGTACCGGGGCGAACGCCGACCGCGATCGTCACGTCGAGTTCGCCGTTGTTCGGCCAGTTCAGCCACGGTCCGATGGACGCCCAGGCCGAGTAGTCACCCTTCTGGTCGCCCGGCACCTGGTTGATGAACCCGTTGAGGGCCGGCGTGCTCGGGTCGTTGGCGATGTTCGTGGTCCCGTCGGGCCCACCCTGCGTCATGAGCTCGAAGCGCTGCTGGTCGATCGACGGGTTGCCGCCCTGCACGTACGGCGTACCCCCCGGGAACGAACGGAAGGCACGGAAGCCGACGCGCTTGGGGCCGTTGAGGCCGAGCGGGTCCACGGTGTGGTCGATCAGCATGAAGTGCGGCACGCCGGGCGTCTTGTTCTCGTCGCCGTCGTCGTCCGCGACCGAGAAGCCCTGCACCGTGATGACCTGACGCGGGCACAGTGCGGAATCGGAGTCCACGTCGGGCACGTCGAGACGATCCTCCTTGGGCTGCTTGCGGAGGTCGGTGTCCTTCGTGAGCACCACGAACCGGCCGTACGGGTACTGGTTCGCGTCGAAGTCGTCGGCGTAGTAGGTCGCGTTGTCCACCGGACCGCAGTCCATGTCCACGCGGAACCCGACCACGACCGAGTCCAGCTCGTGGCCGGAGCGGTTGTAGAACTTCCAGTTCACGACGTTGAAGTCGGTGAAGCCGGGGATCGAGTACGCCCACGCGGTCTGGCGGGCCTCGATGCCCAGCGGGACGTGGCGCTCGGCGCCGCCCGCGGCGACGGCCGCCTCGGTGTCGTCGCGGATCACGCAGGTGTACATCTGCTGCCCGATGGCCGCGAAGTCCTCGTCGATGCGCCCGTCGCCGTCGTTGTCACGGCCGTCGAGGAAGTCCTCGTCGTACAGGGGATCGCCGGTGAGCGGGTCGTTGTCGCTGTCGTCGTTGATGAACCGCGTGCCGTTCACGATGCCGTCGTACCCGCGGTACATCTTGTCCTCGGGGTCGAGGGTCGCGGGACGCCACTCGGTGATGTAGCTCACGCGACGGATGGCGTTCGGGTCGGTCGCGAACGGGTTGACCGCACCCACCGCGATGCCGAGCAGGTTCATGTACTCGATCGCCGACGTGCCGGGCCACTGCCCCGACGGGTCGCTCGAGATGTTGGTGAACGGGTTCCCGAGCAGGCCGTTGTTCGTCACCTTCATGACGAAGTTGCCCACGCGCAGCACCGAGCCCTCGCCGAAGATGTCCGGCACCGCCATGGGGCGAGCGCCCCGACGACCGGCGGCCGCGGACGCCTCGACGCGCGCCAGCACCTCCTGCTCGTAGGCGGGGATCCCCTCCTCGCCCACCTGGTTGCGGATGCGCGCCTGGGCCGGCGCGGACATCGTCACGGCCAGCAGCGCACACAGCAGCCCCGCCGCCCAACCCCTGCTCACTGCAGTCATGCCCATACGCTCCTTCGTCTCCACGGTGCGGTCCATCAGAAGGTGACGCTGATGCCCATGCGGACGTTGCGGCCTTCCTCGAACACGCGCGGGTCGTTGGTCGGGACCCAGTCGAGGATGTTGTCGCCGTTGACGTCCTGCAGGTAGGCGCCGCCGGTGCGGCCGGTCTCGGTGTAGTAGATCGTGTACTCGTCACCCGCGGTGTTGATGAACGGGCTGCGGCGCCCCGGGGACAGGTTCTGGATGTTGGTCGCGTCGAGCACGTTCCGGGCGTCCATGAACAGCGTCACGTTCTGACCCCAGATCTTGTAGAACTTGTCGGCGTCGATCGTGAGCCGCGCCTGCGACGGCAGACGGCGGGAGTTCGTGAGCGCCGGGTCGGGACGACGGTCGTTGCGGAAGGCCGGGGTGAACGGGAAGCCCGAACCGTAGGTCCACAGCATGCGCAGGCCCCACTTGCCGGGCTCGCGGATGTTGGTCGAGAGGCTGACCGTGTGGCGCTGGTCCCAGTTGAGCGCCTGCTCGCTGATGGGCAGGTAGAGGCGACCGCCGTTGAAGAACTGGAGCGCCGTGTTCGGGTCCGAGGCCACACCGGTCGCGATCGAGTAGGTGTAGTTCACGTCGGCCGAGAACTTGTGGCTGAAGCTCTTGATGAGGCTGGCCTCGAAGCCGCGCGCCGAGGCGTAGTCACCGTTGAAGTAGACGTTGACCAGGTTGCCGTTCTCGTCGCGCTCCTGACGGATCGTGATGAGGCCGTAGATGTCCTTGAAGAACACCGAGAACTGGCCCGAGATGTCCTTCGAGAACAGGTGCTGCACGCCGGCCTGGTAGGCGATGTTGGTCTCGGGCTCGAGGTCGGGGTTGCCCTTCACGCCGACGGTCGAGCTGATGCCGCGGTTCTCGAAGATGTACGAGCGCGCCGGGGTCTGGTACGTCCAGCCGTAGTGGAAGCTCAGCACGTCGCGATCCGAGACCGGGTAGGCGATGCCGAGGCGCGGGCTGAACTGCGACTTGTAGCGCTGACCGCTCTTGAGGTCGGCGTCCTGCACCTGCGCACCGGGCGTGAAGATGTCGTAGCGCACGCCGGCGTTCAGCACGAGACCCTCGAACTCCCAGCGGTCCTGGATGTAGGCCGAGCCCTCGGGGTTGTAGTTCACGTAGTCCGAGCGCGTCCCGCCGGGCAGACCGTTGCTCTCGCTGTTCGGGAACGCCAGCGACAGGTTCCGGACGCGGTTGTACTTGGCCTCGATACCGGTCTTGACCGTGTGCTGCTTCCAGCGCCGGGTCGAGTAGTCGGTCTTCAGCGTGTACACGCGGGTCTGACGGCTGAGGTAGGTCGGGATGTCGCCGTGGGTGGCGAAGAACGGGTTGTTCTCGGTGCCGAAGCCGAGGTTGCCGGTCCAGTAGAACGGGCTCTGGATCTCGTACTCCCACGGCTCCTTGTCGCCGACCGAGTTGCGCGTGTCAAAGTTGAGCGACGCGACGCGCGTGGTCCACACGCTCTTGTCGGAGAGCTGGTTCGTCCACACCGCGATGAACTGCTGGAAGCGCTCGTCCAGGGTCGGGACGTGGTCCGGCATGTTCTGGTACACGAACGTCGAGTCGAGCGGCACCTGCGACCAACGACCGTAGCGCGGGTTCAGCTTGAAGGTGCCGTCGGTGTTGCGCGTCGTGTCGTAGGTCACCGAGACGTAGCCGTTGCGCGACCACTCGTGGTCGTACGGCGTCGAGATGGTGTGGTTGTTGATCGTCTCGAAGGTGATCTTGTTGCGCGGGTTCGCGCGGTACGCCAGCTTGAAGTTCGTGTTGATCTGGTTGCTCTGACGGTTCCCGAGCTGGACGAAGTCGAGCAGCGTCCGGCTGGGGCGGGTCTTGGTCGAGCGCAGGTAGGTGTCGGTGAACGAACCCTCGTAGGTGGCGAAGTACGTGAGGTTCTTCACCGGGGTCGGGCCGCCGAAGCCGAACGTGAAGCGGTCGTAGTTGTTGAAGGTCTTGGTGGGGTCGCCGTAGCGGTCCGTGTCCCAGCGCACCTCACCACTCAGGCGGTCCCCGCCCTCCTTGGTGGACACGCTCACGACGCCCGACAGGGCGTTGCCGTACTCGGCGTCGAACCCGCCCGAGAGCACGTCGGTGCCGGCGACGGCCAGGTTCGCGATGCCGGCCTGCCCGCCGAACGCGGGGTCCGTGGCCTCGACGCCGTCGAACTGGAACTTCACCTCACCGCCGCGACCGCCGCGGAAGTGCAGTTCGCCGCCCTGCGCCACGACGCCGGCCTTGGTGGCGATGGCCTGGCTCAGGTTGTCGACCGGGATCTCCTTGAGCTTCTCGGCCGAGATGGACTGCTTGGTGGTGGACGACTTGGTGTCGATGCGCTTCTCGGCACGCACCTCGATCGTCTCGACCTCCTTGACGACCTTCGTCGCGCCGACGCTGAAGTTGAGGACCGCGGTCTGGCCCGCGTTCACCTGCACCGTCTGGATGACCGGGTCGAAGCCGATCGCCTGCAGCTTCACCTGGTAGGTACCCACCGGGATGCCCGAGAGGATGAAGGCGCCGTTCTCGTCGGTCATGGTGCCCTGCTTGGTGCCGAGCACGACGACGTTCGCGAACGAGACGGGGTCCTTACCGCGCTCGAGGGCCTTGCCCGCGATGCGACCGGTCGCAGCGGCGGCGGCAGGTGCAGGGGTGGCCGGTCGGGTCTGCGCGTGGGCCACGAGCGCGACCCCGAGGAGCGCGAGCGAGGCGACCGTGACGTGCAGGATTCGGCGAGCGGAACGCAACATGGATGTGAACCCTCCCGAGGAGTCTCGGAACGGAGTGACGGGTACGAGCGTAGACGTGGGCAGTCCGGAACGTATCGCGAGAAGGTGCCAAGAGTCGCGCCGACTGTCAACGCGCCCCGGGCACCAACTCCATAGCGGGCCGCGACTTCCGGTTCGCAAACGACGGCCGGTGCGGAGTGAGCGAGGGGCGACGCGATCGGGCGTCACGGGGTCGGGGCGGCGGAGGTTCGCGGCGGCAGGCGCACACGGGTGCGCGGAATCATCGCCCGGCGTCGCAGGTCACGCGACGCGGACGGAACACGCCCGACATCGGTAATATCCGCGAACGACAGGCCACGGTCAAGGGCCAAGGAGCCGCACGCCCCCACGGGAGAACTCCCCCACCCTTCCGCCGGGAACGCCGAACCCCGACCGGTCGAAGGACCGATCGGGGTTCGGGAACGAGCGAGCCCTAGAACTCCCAGCGCAACTTGAGCGCGAGGTTCTGCCGGCTCTGGCGCTCATCACCCGGGTCCGCGTAGTCCTGATCGCGGAACTCGAGCTGGTAGCCCGCCTGCATCGTCCAGGCCGCATTCGCCGGCGAGTAGCCGAGGCCGATCGTGTAGGCGTTCGCCACGTACTCGTTGCCGTTCAGGTAGTCGTCCTCGTCCACCGAACGCCGCACGTAACCACCGCGCACCATGAGGCGCTGACCCAGCGGACGCTCCACACCCACGCGCACGTCGGACGCCACGCGACGAGGCCCGAGGCCGGCCGCCGAGTTCGAGTGCGCGTCGCGCGTCCAGCGGTACTCCACGCCGATGAGCGTCGAGCCGATCGGGTGGCTGGCGCCGAGCGTGACGCCGAGCGCATTCCGCTGCGTCGCGACCGGCCCGATGCTGTCGGGCAGCGCGAGCGTGTCGGCACCCGGACGATTGAAGGCCTCGTTGATGAAGCGGTTGAGCGACGTCGGGTCGTTGTCCTTGGGCGGATCCGTCCAGACCTGCGAGAACCCGGTGGCGACCTGCCCCGCGAACACCGCACGTCCCGGCGTCCAGCGCAGACGGGCCTGCGACTCGCGGATGCGCTCGCTGCGCGTGAACATGTTGCCACGGCCCGTGAGCGCGATGGCGCCGACGCCGGCCGATGCGGTGAAGCGCCAGTCGCGCTCCGAATCGCTCATGCGGTACGAGCCGTCGAGGCCGTACTCGAGGTCGCGCGCCAGCCGGCCGACGAGGGCGGCCTGGCCGTTGAGCCAGGGGCGATCCTCGGTCATCTCCGACGTCGAGCGCACGAGCTCGTTCATGTCCCTGATGCGGATGATCTCGCGCTCGAGGTTCACGGCGAGCTTGGTGGAGCGACCGATCGAGTACGCCGTCGAGACGCCGTAGCGCGTCGAGTTGGCGCGCGAGTCGGTGGGTTCGAACTCGCTCGGCGGGGTCACGGCGTCACCGCCGCCGCCGATCCACTCGCCGGCGTCGTTCGTGATGATCGAGCGGAAGGTCTCCTCGACCTTCTCGCTGCGGAAACCCAGATGGAGCGCGTACTGCAGGTGCCGGTCGAGGAACCGCGGCATGACGCCGCCCAGCACGGCGAGCACCTGCGGGTGCGACAGCCCCTGACGGCGCTCGACGGAGCCCGAGTAAGGGACGTCCCAGCGCAGCGAGCTCAGGTCCCCCACCACGCCGAACGACCCGCCACTGGTGCGGTTGCGGTAAACCCCCTCGCCCACGAGGAAGCTGCCGCGCGCGGCCATGTTCTCGCGCAGTCGGCCGCCGGGGAGGTCGCGCACCGACGACAGCGAGCCCGTGCCCGGGCGCAGCTCCACGGTGGACACCGAGTCGTCGAGCCCCAGCCCCACGGGGATGCCGGCGAAGTCCCAGAGGTTGGTCTGGTTGTCCTTGTCGCGGACCGCGATCGACAGGCCACCCATGCCGAGCAGGCGGGGGCTGCGGGCGACCTGCGTGCTCGCGAGATCCACGCCGTTGAGGGCGGTCTCGAGGGACTGCGCCGAAACGGCAGCCGGCAGCAGCACGGCCGCGAACAGCGACAGGGACAACGCGCGCGGCAGGACCCAGCGCGTGGGGTTCATCCACTGCTCCTTTCCAACGCTCTCCGAGGATCGGGGAAGCCGTGCGCAAGGGGATGCCACGACCACCGCCCCGATCGGAGGCGGGTGCCCGCACGGTTCACGAAGTGACGCGGGATACTAGGAACGGCCCGGGGGGGTGTCAACGGGCGGGCCGCCCGCTCCCCTCCCGGGCCGTCCGGTCGGTCAGTGCCCGACCGGGTGGTCCTCGACGCCGAGCCGGTGCAGGGCGGTCATCATGGTGTCGCGGATCTCGGCCAGACGGGCCTCGGTGCGTGCCTCGAAGCGCACCACCAGCACGGGCTGGGTGTTCGAGGCGCGCACGAGCCCCCAACCGTCCCCGAACTCGACCCGGATGCCGTCGATGTCCACCACCTCGAAGCGACCCGCGAACTCGGACTTGAGCAGCTCGGGCACCTCGAACTTACGCTCCTCGGGACACGCGAGACGGGTCTCGGGGGTGGCGAAGTACTGCGGCATGCCCGCTACCAGCTCGTCGAGCGTGCTCCCGGTGGACGCCACGTAGCGCAGCAGGCGGCCGGCCGCGAACAGCGCGTCATCGAACCCGAAGAAACCCTCCGAGAAGAACATGTGGCCCGACATCTCGCCCGCCACAGGCGCCCCGGTCTCGGCGAGCTTCTTCTTGATGAGCGAGTGCCCGGTCTTCCACATGACCGGCTGCCCGCCGTGCGCGCGGATGTCCTCGGCGAGCGCCTGCGAGCATTTGACGTCGAAGATGATGGGCGCACCCGGCACGCGCGTGAGCACGTCGCGCGCGAACAACGCGAGCAGCTGGTCACCCCACACGATGCGGCCCGACGCGGTCACCGCGCCGATGCGGTCGGCGTCGCCGTCGAACCCGATGCCGAGGTCGGCGCCGGTCTCGGCGACCTTGCGCTGCAGGTCCACGACCAGCGCGGGCACGGTCGGGTCGGGCAGGTGGTTGGGGAACGTGCCGTCGAGCTCGGCGAACAGCGGGATCACGGTGTGCCCCATGCGCTCGAAGACCTGCGGCACCACGGTGCCCGCGCAGCCGTTGCCGCAGTCCATCACGACGCGCAGGCCCTTCGGGCTCGTGCAGCGCTCGATCAGCATGGCGCGGTACTCGTCGAGGATGGGCGCGTCGGCCGCCGAACCGCCCGAGGCGGTGGTGAGCTCACCGGCGCGGATCGCGCGCAGCATCTCCTGGATCTCGGCGCCGTAGAGCGGCAGCTTGCGCTTGGCCATCTTGAAGCCGTTGAACTCGGGCGGGTTGTGGCTGCCCGTGATCTGCATGCCGCCGTCGAGCCCGCGCGCGGCGACCGCGTAGTACAGGGCCGGGGTGGGCACCACGCCGACGCGCTGCACCTGCAGCCCGGCGCGCACCATGCCGCGCTCGGCCGCGCGCGCGAGGCGCTCCGACGAGGGACGCACGTCCTGACCCAGCGCCACCCGCGTGCCGCCCTCGGCACGGATGCGGGTCGCGAACGCCTGCCCCACCGCCTCGGCGGTGGCGTCGGTGAGCTCGGTCTCGTGCAGACCGCGGATGTCGTACTCGCGGAAGATGTGCCCGGGGATCATGCGGGTTCCTTCTTGGGTTGCTGGGACTTGAGCCACGCGTCGATGAACGGGTCGATGCCGCCGTCGAGCACGCCGTGCACGTCGGGGATCTTGGTCTCGGTGCGGTGGTCGTTCGCCATGGTGTACGGCTGCAGCACGTACGAGCGGATCTGCGAACCGAAATCGATGTCGAGCTTCGTTCCGGCGAGCGCCTCGGTCTTGGCGCGCGCCTCCTGCTCCTTCAGCACGAACAGGCGCGCGGTGAGGATCTTCATGGCCGCGTCCTTGTTGCGATGCTGGCTGCGCTCGGCCTGCGACTGCACGACGAGCCCGGTGGGCAGGTGCGTGATGCGCACCGCCGACTCGGTCTTGTTGACGTGCTGGCCGCCGGCACCGCCCGCGCGCATGGTGTCGATGCGCAGGTCCTTGGGATCGATCTCGACCTTGACCGTGTTGTCGATCATGGGCAGCACGGTGATGGACGAGAACGAGGTGTGGCGACGCGCGTTCGCGTCGTAGGGCGAGATGCGCACGAGCCGGTGCACGCCCGACTCGGCGCGCAGGTAGCCGTAGGCGTACTCGCTGTCCACCTCGAGCGTGGCGTCCTTGATGCCGGCCTCGTCGCCCGCCTGGTAGTCGAGCAGCGACACCTTGAAGCCCCGTCGCTCGGCCCAGCGCTGGTACATGCGCATGAGCATCTCGGCCCAGTCCTGCGACTCGGTGCCGCCTGCGCCCGGATGGATGATGACGATCGCACCGAATCGATCGTACTCGCCGGTGAGCAGGCTGCGCGTCTCCATGGCCTCGACCTTGCGCTCCAGGCCCTCGAGCTCGCGCTGCACCTCGGCGAGCATCCCCTCGTCGGAATCGGTGTCGGCCATCTCGAACAGCTCGACGAGACTGCGGAGCAGGCCCGAGTGGGCTGTGTACTCGTCGATCGCGTTCTTGGCCGACTTCATGCGCGCGACGACCTTCTGCGCCTCGTCGGGGCGGTCCCAGAACCCGGGCTCGGCCATGCGGGCCTCGAGTCGGGCGACCTCGTCGGTCAGGGCCTCGACGTCAAAGGTACCTCCGCAGACCATCCAGGCGGGTGCCGGTCTGCTCGAGGCGCTTGCGGATCTCGGACGGGTTCAACATGAGGGGCTCGCATGGTTCGGGGACGACGGGACTCCGTTCACCGTCGCACCTTACGCACCCCCGCGGGCCCGCGCAATCCGCGGCTCGCCCCCGTCACTCCGCGTCGGGGCGATCGAGCTTCGCGAGCGCGCGCTCGGCCTGCGCCGCGCACTCGGTGCCCAAGGTGGTGCCGCTCGAGCGACCGAGCGCACGCGCGACCTCGAGCCACTCGCGGCGACGCTCGTCGGACTCCTCGCCCTCGGTGAGCGAGGCCAGGTTGAGCGCGGCGTTGGCGGCCGCGGTGCGGCCGCTCGGCGTGCCGCTCGCACGTCCGCGCATGAGCGCGGACTCGTAGTTGAGACGCGCCTCGTACTCGCGCTCGAGCCCCAGCAGCGTGTGGCCCAGATTGACCTGCGCCATGGCGGTGATCGCGTCGGTCTCGGGATCGGAACCGTCGCGATCGCGCAACCGCACCAGCGCGTCCTTGAACGCGCGCACGGCCGGCTCGAGCCGCTTGGCGCGACGGTGCAGATGCCCCGTGAGCAGGCGCGCGTCGAGCGCGATGCGCCCTCCCACCTCGGTGCCACTGGCCTCGCCCAACCGCGTCACCTCGTCGAGCGAACCCAGCGCGTCGTCGGGGCGTCCCTCGTGCAGCATCTGGAACGCCTGCGCGTAACGGGCCGCCGCCTCGAGCGCGCGCCCCGTGGGCGTGTCGAGCGTGCGCGTGAACGCGAGCGACTCCTCGGCCAGCACGCGCGCCTCGTCCCAGCGCTCGAGCAGCGCGAACGCGCGATGCAGGTTGCAGGCGGCCTGCCCTGCGATCTCGCGCAGCACCGGTTCGTCGGACGTGCGCCCGAGGTCGAAGACCTGTCGCAGATGGACCGTGGCCTCGGCTCGCTCACCGGCGTCGCCGAGCGCCTGTCCCAGACGCAGACGTGCGAGCAGCGCGAACCGGAACGCCGCACCGGGCTCGCAATCGGCGGCGAGCGTGAGCGCCTCGCGCAACCGCACGATCGCGTCGGCGCCACGACCCGCGGCACTCGCCCGCTCGGCGAGCGCGAGGGCGCCCTGTAGCGCGGCCAGCGCGCCCTCGGGCAGACCGCTCGCACGCCCGGTCTCGAGCGCGCGCAGGTACTGACGATCGGCCTCGGGTGCACCCAGCAGCCCCTCGCGGTCGGCCAGACCCGCGAGCGCCAGCGCGGCCTTGGCGCACGCCATGCGACCGAGCGGCGTGCCCGACGGCTCACCCACGCGACCCACGGCCTCGAACATGCGCTGCGCGCGGGCGAGCTCACCCTCGCGCACGAAGTGGTGGCCCAGATTGAACGCCGCGACCGCCGCCGGATCCCAGCCGCCGGGATGCCCGGCCTTGAGCCCGAGTTCCAGCGCCTGGTGCCAGCGCTCCACCGCGCGCGGGGTGTCGCCCTCCTCGCTCAACAGGATGCCGAGGTTGAACGCGGCCTGCGTGAGCATGCCGAGCAGGTGCGCCGATTCCGAATCGCGCCCCAGTTCGATCGCCTCGCCGTAGCGCTGACGTGCGCGCGCGGTCTCGCCCGCCTCCTGGTCGAGGATCGCGAGCCGCGACAACACGCCCGCGCGGCGATGACGCCCGGTCGGGTCGGTGACTCGGAAGCTGCGCATGACGGCGCGCTCGAAGTGCGTCACCGCCTCGTCGCGGCGGCCCACCGAACGCAGGCGTTCGCCGAGTGCGAGCGAGGCCTCGAGCACGAGCAGGTCGGCGTCGGGACCGCTCACGCGTTCCGCCTGCGCGAGCGCCTCGCGCAACCGGGTCAGACGCGCCTCGGCGTCGTCCTCGGCGAGCGCGGCCTCGAGCGCGAGCGCGGCACGATCGAGCGGCGGCAGCGCGGGCTCGAGCCGCAGTGCCCGTCTCAGGAGTGCGAGGAGGCGGCCGATCATGCCCCACCTCCGGCGCGTCCCGCGCGCCAACTCTCGACGCAGCGCATGGCGAACGCGACGGCCTCGGACTCCGCGCCGTCGTTGCGCACCACGGCGTCGGCGAGCGAGGCGAACGAGTCGTGCGAGCGCGCGGCCGCGAGCCGGCGTCGCGCCTCGTCCTCGCTCCAACCCCGACGCGCGACCAGTCGTTCGACCTGACGCTCGGGGGATGCGAGCACCGCGAGCACCGCGTCGCACTCGCGTTCGAAGGCCCAATCCAGCAACAGGGCGGCGTCGATCACCACCAGCCCCGCGCCGGTGCGTGCCGCCTCGGCGATGCCGGCGCGCAGACGCGCGAGGATGCGCGGGTGGACGAGCGCGTTCAGGCGTGCGAGCGAGGCGGGAACACGGAACACGCGCTCGGCGACTCTCGCCCGATCGAGCGTGCCGTCGGCGCGGTAGACCTCGGGGCCGTAGTCGGCCGCCAGCGCGGCGCGCACCTCGGGGTCGTGGTCGGTGACCTCGTGCCCGAGGCGGTCGGCGTCGAGCAGCACCGCCCCGGGGGTCGCCGCGAGGGCGCGCGCGACCGTGCTCTTGCCGGCCCCGGCAGGACCGACGACGGCGAGCACGAACGGTCCGGCCGTCGGGGCGCGACGATGCGCGCGCGCGATCGAGGGGACCGACTCGGGGATGGACGGGCGGTCAGTGGACATCGAACCAGGTGTCTCCGGCGCCCACCGACACGGTGAGCGGTACCCTCAAAGGGTAGCAGCCCTCCATCTCGCGTTTCACCAGCGAAGAGATGGAGTCGGCCTCCCCCCGGGGGCACTCCACCAACAACTCGTCGTGCACCTGCAGCAAAAGGCGCGAACCCGACCGCTTCGAGAGTGCACGATGCACGCTCAGCATGGCGAGTTTGACGAGGTCGGCGGCGGAACCCTGGATCGGCGTGTTCACGGCGGCGCGTTCGGCGAACGAGCGCTCCATACCGTTGGTGCTGCGCAGCTCGGGCAGGTAGCGGCGGCGGCCCAGCAACGTGGCCACCCAGCCGCGCTCGCGCGCGTCGGCGAGCGTGGCGTCGAGGTAGCGACGCACCCCGGCGTAGACGGCGAAGTAGTCCTCGATGAACGTCTTCGCCTCCTGCAGCTCGAGGCCCATCTGCTGCGCGAGGCTGCGCGCCCCCATGCCGTAGAGCACGCCGAAGTTCACGATCTTGGCCCGCGCGCGCAGCTCGGGCGGGACCTCGCCCTCGAGCTTGAAGATGCGGCGCGCGGTGGCGGCGTGCACGTCCTCGCCGGCGGTGAAGGCCTCGACGAGGTGCGGGTCCTCGGAGAGGTGCGCCAGCACGCGCAACTCGATCTGCGAGTAGTCGGCGCCCACCAGCACGCACCCGGGTGCGGCCACGAACGCGCGCCGGATGGCGCGACCCTGCGGCGTGCGCATGGGGATGTTCTGCAGGTTCGGGTCGAGCGACGACAACCGTCCGGTCGCCGCCCCGGTCTGCTCGAACGTGGTGTGCACGCGGCCGTCGCGGGGGTCGCGCGCGAGCGGCAGCGTGTCCACGTAGGTGGACTTGAGCTTGGTGAGGGCGCGCCACTCGAGCAGCAGGCGCGGGAACTCGTGCTGGCCCGCCAGCCCCTCGAGCACCTCGGAGTCGGTGGACCAACCGGTCTTGGTCTTGCGACCGGTCGGCAGGCCCAGCTTCTCGAACAGCACGCGTCCCAGCTGCGGCCCGCTCGCGAGGTTGAACGTCTCGCCCGCGAGCACGAACAACCGCTCCTCGAGCTTCGCGATCTCGCGCGCCATGTCGGCCGACATGCCCTCGAGCACCGCGGCGTCGAGCGCGACACCGGTGCGCTCCATGGCCGCCAGCACCTCGATGAGCGGGTGCTCGAGCTGCGTGTAGAGCTTGCCCTGTTCGCGCGCCTCGAGCTGGGCGCGCAGCGCGTCGGCGAGCGGCAGCAGCGCGGCCGCCTGCCGCCCGGCGCGCTCGGCCACGTCGGCGATCGCGAGCGCGCCCGCTCCGGTGCGCGGCCGTCCGCGCACCACCGGTGGCTCGACGGGCTCGAGTCCCACGCCGAGCACGTCGCCGGCGAGCGAGAGCAGATCGTGATCGCGCTGCGGGTCGCAAAGGAACGAACCGACGTGCACGTCGAAACCGTGCGAGGCCACCCCCACCCCGCCCGCGGCGAGCGCGTGGATCGCCGACTTCCAGTCGTGCGCGACCTTCTCCACCGTGGGGTCGGCGAGGATCGCGCCGAACCACTGCCGCAATCGCTCGGCGGTCACGTTGGGACCGGACTCGTGCGCGAGCGGCAGGTAGCAGTGCGCGCCGCTGCGCACCGCGAACGCCACGCCCACGAGCGTCGAGGTGCGTGGTGTGGCCCCGTGCGTGACGGGCAGCACCGCGAGCCCGTGGACGGCGCGCGCGCGCACCTCGTGCACGCGCGCCTCGAACGCGTCGGGTGCCAGCGCGGGTGCGGCTCCGTCCGAAGCCTCGGCGGCGGGGGCGAACAGGTCGCCCTGCGCGCTGGGCGCGAGCGTGGGCGGCAGCGGGGCGACCGGCGGCGCGATGGTGCCGACCCCGAACAACGAGCCCTGGCCGGGCGCGGGTGCGTCCTCGCGTTGCTCGGCCGCGGTGCCGCGTCGTTCGGCGGGTCGCGCGGGCACGGGCGCGCCGGCCTCGGCCGCGCCCACGCCCTCGGACTCGGCCAGCTTGGCGAGCCGCTGCACCTCCCACTGACGCGCGAACGCGAGCAGGTCGTCGCGGCGCACGGGTGCGACCGGCAGGTCGTCGAGCGTGAGCCCGAGGTCGAGGTCGCGCTGCACGGTGGCGAGCTCGCGTGACAGGTAGGCCAGCGCCTTGTTCTCGCGCAGCTTCTTGTTGAGCGCGGGCTTCTTGACCGCGTCGAGGTGATCGTAGAGCGCGTCGAGCGAGCCGTGCTCGCGCAGCAGCTCGACCGCGGTCTTCTCCCCGATCCCGGGCACGCCCGGGTAACCGTCGGAGGCGTCGCCCATGAGCGCGAGCACGTCGCGGATGTGCTCGGGGCCCACGCCCCACTTGGCACGCACGCCGGCCGCGTCGAGCAGCGTGAACTCGTCGCCCTTCTGTCCCGGGGCGACCACGGTGACGTGCGGGTCCACGAGCTGCAGCATGTCCTTGTCACCGGTGACGAGCAGCACCTCGTAGCCGGCCTCGCTGCCCATGCGAGCGAGCGTCGCCATGACGTCGTCGGCCTCCATGCCCGGCTTCTCGATCACGGGCAGGCCGAGGCAGCGCGCGAGGTCCTCGATCGGCGTGAGCTGCGATCGCAGGTCGTCGGGCATGGGCGGACGGTGCGCCTTGTAGTCGGGGTACAGCTCGTGGCGGAACGTGGGCCCCGGACCGTCCCACGCGAGCGCCCAGCGGTCGGGGCGCAGTTCGCGGCGGTAGCGCATGAGCATGTTGCCCATGCCGAAGATGGCCGACGTGTTCTCGCCGCGCGAGTTGCGCAGCGGCCGCCCGATGAAGGCGTAGTACGCGCGGTACGCGAGCCCGAGCGCGTCGAGGACGACGAGACGCGGCACGGCGGGCCCTAGCCCCGCCGACGGCAGGCGAGCAGTTTGTTGGCGGCGGGGTCGTTCCCCGCGCCGAGCTCGAGCAGCATGCGATCGAGCCCCAGCAGCAGCCCGGGCCAGCGGTTGAGGAACCGCCACGGACCGAGGTGCCGGTTGAGCAGCACGTGCGTGGGCACCAGTTGCTCGCGCTCGAGCCCCGCGGCACGCAGCACGTCGAGGTAGCGCGACAGCGGACGCATGACGTTGTGCTCGGCCAGCGCGGGCCGGTCCGAGAACACGTCGGTGACGAGCAGCAGCCCGCCCGGCGCGACCGACCCCGCGAGGTGGCGCAACGCCGCCTCCCACCGCGCGTCGTCGGTGATGTGGTAGAGCACGTCGAACACGTTGACGAGATCGTACGGCCCGCCCGGCACGCCCTCGGAGACGTCGGCGCGCTCGAAGCGCTGTCCGGGGTAGCGCTCGGCGAGGCGGTCCACGCTCACCTGCGCGATGTCCACGCCGGTGTAGTGCGCACCACGCGTGACGTAGTAGTCGGTCCAGAAGCCCGTGCCGCACCCGACGTCGAGCACGCGCCGACCGTTGGGCGTGAGGCAGGCGCGCTCGAGCACGCCGGTGAGCACGTCGGCGCGCAGCCGGTAGCAGGCGCGGTTGTACGCGAGCGACAACCCGGTCTCGCCCGTGCCGCGCAGGTCGAACTGCTCGGACAGGCGCTGCTCCCAGAACTCCTGCGGGCGGTAGCTCACGTGGTCGTTCCCTTCGCCGCGCGGCGCGGCGTGCTGCGGTAGAGCCCGTGACGCTCGGCGTAGCGGCCGACCGCGTCGGGCACGAGGTAGCGCGTCCCCCAGCCGGCGGCCGCGCGCTCGCGGATCGCGCTCGAGGACACCTCGAGCCCGGGGTTGGAGAGCCATACCACGCCCTGCCCCCGCCTCGTCCAGCGGGACCGCCGGGGCGGCCGGCTGCCGGGGCGGACCGCCACCACCAGCACGGCGTGCTCGGCGATCCCCTCGGGCTCGCGCCAGGTGTCGAAGGTGGCGAACATGTCGGCGCCCATGAGCAGGTGCAGGCGGGCGCCCGGCCACGCCGCGGCGAGCGAGCGCACGGTGTCCACCGTGTACGACGGGCCGCGACGGCGGGTCTCGAGCGGGCTCACCTCGAACGACGGGTTGTCGCGCACCGCGAGCCGCGTCATGGCGAGCCGATGCGCGGCCGTCGAGCGTGCCTGCCCCGCCTTGTGCGGGGGAAGCCCGGCGGGCACGAACACCACGCGGTCGAGCGCGAGTTCGAGGCGCGCCCACTCGGCGAGCGCGAGGTGGCCGAAGTGCGGCGGGTCGAACGAGCCGCCGAGGATGCCGATGCGCTCGCGGGAGCGGGCGCGCACCGGCCGCGGGCTCACGGCGTCATGCCGCCCGGCATGCTGGGCGGCGGCGGCTCGTTGGGATCGGCGCGCCGCTTGGTGCGCGCCACCTTGGTCCAGCCCGAGACCTGCTGGCGCGTGCGTGCCGCGCGCAGCGCCGCCGGGGTGCCCGGGACCTCGGCCTCGAGGTCGCGCAGCACGGCGATCGCGGTGTCGCGCTCGCCCAGACGCGCGCTCGCGATCGCCCACCCGATGAGCGCATCGGCGTACACGGAGCTCTCGGAGTACTCGGTGAGCACGTCGCGGAAGTAGCGCCGCGCGGACTCGTACTCGCGCAGGTGCACGTACAGGTCACCCGTGCGGTAGAGCTTGGTCGCCAGACGCGCGCGCGCCTCGGCGATGCGACGTGTGGCGGTGGGCCCCAGCCAGTGCTCGGGGTGCTCGCGCCGGAACGTCATCCACTGGTCGAGCGCCTTGATGGTGAAGTCCTGATCGAAGTCGGGACCGCGCGACTGGCCCCAGAACGCCTCGCCGATGCGGAACGTGGCCGAGGCGGCCGAGTCGCTCTCGGGGTAGTCGCGCAGCAGGCGCTCGAAGTCGGACTGCGCCCCGGACCAGTCCTTGAGCCGCAGGTGGCAGAGCCCGAGCAGGTACACGGCCTCGTCCACGTAGGTGGAACCCGCGCTCGAGGTGCCGAACGGCGCCAGAGCCTCGACCGCGAGCGCGTAGTCGCCCTTGTCGTACAGCTTCTGGGCGAGGTCGAGACGACTGCCCTCGTCGTGCACCTGGGGCAGCACGGCGCCGCCGCACCCGGCCACGACGGCCAGTGCGGCGGCGGCGAACCAGCGCCGAAAGGCGCGCACGCGACGGCTCACGGGCGGTTCTGGAAGAACAACGCGACGAGCCCGCCGACCACGGCCACGACCACGATGGGCTCGATGACCTTGTCGATGTTGCGCTGCGGCGCGGGCGACTTGAGGTCGGGGTAGCGCTCCTCCTCGACCAGCGCGAGCTGGCCGCGCGAGAAGCGGTCCACGAAGTTCTGACCGAGGTCGGCGGTCCACAGCACGCGCGAGGTGTTGGGGTCGCGCATGGTGATGGAACCGGTCACGAGCACCTGGCGCTCCACCTTGACGCGACCCGGCAGCCAGCCCACGAGCCGCAGGTAGGTGACCTTGGCCGAGCCGAGCGTGTACTCGATCACGGGATCGCCGGGGCGGCCGAACAGCATCTTGAGGCTGTCGTCGGGGATGACCGAACGACGCACGGTCACGTCCACGCCGCGCGCGGCGAGGGCCTTGAGGAGCGAGTGCTCGAGCACGAAGTTCATGGGGTGCTCACGCGCCGGGGCCAGCACGGCGTGCGTGCCGGCGTCCACGATCGCGCCCGCGAGCGAACGCGCCACGGCCGTGTCGGCCACGAACTGCGCGAGCTGCAGGTTGGTGTACGGCACGCGCGGACCGCGCGAGCGCACCACCGGCTCGAGGTACGAGTTCGCCACCGACAGCGTCGAGTCGTCGGGAGCGACGGGGCCGCTGGCGTAGCGGAACTTCTTCGCCTCGACCGTCGTCGCGCACGCGACCAGTGCCAGCACGAGCACCGGCAGGGCGAGCTTGAAGGATCGCATCCGTTGGTCCTCTTTCAACCGAGAATGTTCAGCGCCGGATCGGTGCCCCGATCCACGCGCGCGAACAGGTCGTAGGCCGCCGCTCCGGTGACACGCACCGTCACGAGCTGCCCGGGCGAGAGCCCCTCCCCCTCCACCACCACGCCACCATCCACTTCCCACGCCGAGCCGGTCGTGCGCGCGGCCCACTGCCCGCGGCCGGCCGGCCCGTCGATCATCACCTTCATCGTGCGCCCGATGCGGGCGGCGAGCCGGTCGCGCGACAGCAGCTGCTGCCGGGCGAGCAGACGCGCCCGCCGGGACCGCCTCACCTGTATCGGCACCCGCGGGGCCATACCGTAGGAGGGCGTCTCGGGCTCCCGTTCGAACGGGAACACCACGACGTTCTCGAACGGCTCCTCCTCGATGTAGCGCATCAGGGTCTCGAAGTGCTCCTCGGTCTCCCCCGGGAACCCTACGATGAAGTTGGTCCGGAACGCCACGCCGGGGATCCCGGCCCGGATCCGCCGCACCAGGGCGCGCGTGTCCCGCTCGGTCATGGCGCGGCCCATGGTGCGCAGCATGTCCTGCGCGATGTGCTGGAGCGGCATGTCCACGTACGGCACGACGCGCTTCGCGGCGCCCCAGGTCTCGATGAGCCGGTCGCTCCACAGGCGCGGGTAGGTGTACTGCACCCGGATCCACTCGATCCCCTCGACGCGGTCGAGCGCCTGCAGCAGGTCGGCCAGTTCGAGCCCGCCCGGCAGGTCGGTGCCCCAACCGGTGGTGTCCTGCCCGATCAGGTTGAGCTCCCTCACACCCGCCGCGGCCAGTGCGCGCGCCTCGTCCACGAGCTGCGGGAGCGGCTTGCTGCGCTGGTCCCCGCGCAGGCGCGGGATGATGCAGAACGTGCAGCGGTGGTCGCAGCCCTCGCTGATCTTGAGGTACGCGATGTGGCGCGGCGTGGTGAGCGCGCGCGGACTGTCGGGCGCGAGCGCGCCCCCGGGGTCGGCCCGCTCCACGATGCGCTCGTGCGCACCGCGGCCCAGCAGGTGACGGGCCGCGCCCACGACCTCGGCCCACTGGCCGGTGCCGAGCACGGCGTCCACCTGCGGGAACTCGGTGAGCAACGACTCCCCGGCGCGCTGCGCGAGACAGCCGGTCACGATGAGACCCTTGAGGCGCTTGGCCCGCTTGAGTTCGGCCAGATCCTCGATCATGCCCTTCGACTCGCGCACCGCGCTCTGCAGGAACGCGCAGGTGTTGATGACCGCGATGTCGGCGCCGTCGGCGCTGCCCACGGTGCGGAACCCGTCCTTCACGAGCGCGCCCAGCATGTGCTCGCTGTCCACCGTGTTCTTGGGGCAGCCGAGCGTGACGAACGCGATGGACGGGGCCTTGGCCGTGCGAGAGGTGGCGCGAGCACGCGGGGCGGCGGCGGTGCGCGGCCCCTCGTTGTGACGCGAGCGCGCGGCCGGAGCCTTGCGGCCCGAGGTCGCGCGCGCGGACGAGGACTTGCGGACAGGAGCCTTGCGGGACGCGCTCACTCGAAGCCCTTCTGCTGAAGCCAGTGCTGGTCCACGAGCACGTCACGCGCCTTGCTGCCGTTGAACGGCCCGACCACGCCCAGTTGCTCGAGCTGGTCCATGAGCCGGCCGGCGCGCGAGTACCCCACCTTGAGGCGACGCTGCAGCAACGAGGTGCTGCCCTGGTTGTGCATGACCACGAGCTTGGCCGCCTCGGGGATGAGCTCGTCGTCCATGAAGTCGTCGGCCTCCTCGCCGTCGTCGTCGCCCTCGGGCAGTACGACCTCGGTGGCGAGCGGCGGGGCGATGGGCGCGGCCACGGTGGCCTTGGCGCGCCAGAAGTCCACCACGCGCACCGCCTCCTCCTCGGAGACGTACGCGCCGTGCACGCGGTAGGGCTCGGCCTTGCCCGCGGGCAGGAACAGCATGTCGCCCATGCCGAGCAGGTTCTCGGCGCCGTTCATGTCGAGCACGGTGCGCGAGTCCACCTTGGAGGCGACGCGGAACGCGATACGGCTGGGGAAGTTCGCCTTGATCACGCCGGTGATCACGTCCACCGACGGACGCTGCGTGGCGAGCACGAGGTGGATGCCGACGGCGCGCGCCATCTGCGCGAGGCGCGCGATGGGCTCCTCGACCTCGCCCGGCACCTGCACCATGAGGTCGGCGAACTCGTCCACGATGACCATGACGTACGACAGCCGCTCGGGCGCCTTCTCGCCGCTGTCCTCGGCGGGCTTGAGCTTGCCGCTCGCGACCCGCTCGTTGTAGGTGGTGATGTTGCGCGCACCGACCTCGGACAGCAGCTTGTAGCGCTTCTCCATCTCGCCCACGGCCCAGCGCAGCGCCTTCGCCGCCTTCTTGGCCTCGGTCACCACCGGCATGACGAGGTGCGGGATGCCGTTGTACATGGACAGCTCGACCATCTTGGGGTCCACCATCACCATCTGCAGCGTGCTCGGGTCGTGCTGGAACAGCAGTCCCGTGATGATGGAGTTCAGGCACACGCTCTTGCCCGCGCCGGTCGCACCGGCCACGAGCACGTGCGGCATCTTGGCGAGGTCGGTCACGAACGGCTGTCCGTTCACGTCCACGCCGAGCGGGATCTTGAGCGAGGCGTCGCTGCGCTCGTAGGTCTGGCTCGACAGCACCTCGCGCAGGTACACGGTGCGACGACGCGGATTGGGGATCTCGACGCCCACCGTGCCTCGACCCGGCAGCGGCGCGATGACGCGGATGCGATTGGCCTTCATGGCGAGCGCGAGGTCGTCCTCGAGCGACACGATGCTGCCGACCTTGATGCCGGCCGCGGGCTCGAACTCGAACATGGTCACGACGGGCCCGGGATGGATCTCGGTGACGCGGCCCTCGATGTCGAAGTCACCGAGCTTGGACACGAGCAGGTTGGCCTGCGCGGTGAGGTCGGCGGCGGTGACCAGGTCCTCGGGCTGCTGCGGCAGGTCGAGGATGGAGAACGGCGGCAGCGCCTCGGTGGGCACCGGCCCCGCGGGACGCGGCGGCTCGGCGGCGCGCGGCTTGGGCTTGGGCGGCGCCTTGATCACCGGCACCGAGATGGCGTTGGGGTTGGGCGCGGGCTTGGGTGCCTTGGGCTCGGGCGCGGCCTTGGCGGCGTCGGGCCGGTTGCTGATGCGCGGCTCGGCGGCGGCGGCCTCGGTGGCCACGGGCGCGGGCACGACCTTCGGCTTGCGACGCGCCTCCTTGTCGTCCTTGGCGCGCTGCTTGGCGGCGGCCTCGGCGGCTTCGGCACGACGCACGCGCCAGTCGGCGAACGCGGCACCCAGCGTGCGCGCGGGCGACACCAGCACGCCGCGCGCGAGCGCGCCGATCCAGTGGAACCCGAACTCGCTCGCGACGAGCGCGGTGGCGGCGAGCAGCGCGATCCCCACCACCCACGAACCGACCTGCCCGAGCGCAGCACCCAGCGCGATCGAGGTGGCGTGGCCCCACGCTCCCGACCATACCCACGGGTCGAGCTGCGCGAGCCCGAACAGCACGCAGACCTCGAACACGAGCAGCGTGCCGAGCGCGCTCGAGACGAGCAGCGGTCGCGAGTCCTGCTCGCGCAGGCGGTTCCACGCCCACAACCCCGCGAGCACGGGCACGAGGAACGCACCGATGCGACCGAACAGGCCGACCAGACCGTAGGCGAGTCCGGCCCCCACGAACCCGCAGGCGTTGGGCGACTGCCAGAAGCGCGCCCCGAGGGCGGGTCGCACGAACGTGGCGACGCTCAACGCGGTGAGCACGGCGAACGCGCCGAGCAGCACCGCGAGGATCTGGCGGCGGCGGCGGTCGGAGACGGTCTTGGTCTTGGAGGAGGAAGCCACGGGCGTGTGGTGTCCCGAAGACCCCGGTTCCCTGGGTGGGTCGGCGGGACCGACCCGGACGAACGAGCGGAACGGCCGGGGAGACCGTGCTCGTGGGCCCGCCTCCCTGGCAGGCGCGTGCATCATGCCGCAGGGCGGGCCGGGGGGCAATCCCCTTTCGGGACACGCGGCAACCTCACGCGACAGGTGCGCCGAGCCGTGGAACCCGCTAGCGTTCCGCGACATGGCCCGCCCTGCGG